>JAUVRV010000231.1 GCA_030597435.1 Gemmatimonadales bacterium
AGCCGCATCGACCTGCAACGCTGGGCTCCGGGACGCGGGTCGCTACACACGAGGATAACCGTGTACGATCACATCCCCTGGATCGACATGGTCAACGATGCAGAGGCCGTTGGGGGACACATTGGCTATCGCTTTGACTTCGACGTGAAGGAGCCATCGATCTCATGGGAGGTACCGGTTGGGTATGACCAATCTGCACCTCCGATCGAGGTGCTACAGCATTTACGTTGGATTCGATTGGCCGGACGCGAGGATGCCATGCTATTTCGGGGTATGGATTCCCCGATTGCAGAGGTAGAGTCCAACGGCTCAATTCTCAGCCATGCAACGGCTGGTCAGTCACGATACCGCTGCGACGCACACTCCCGTTATGAAGGCCAGGATTCCCCGTGGATATTCGGTTGGAACACTGAGTCTTTCTTGACCGCCCGAGTCGAGCCCCAGGATACCGGGCGCCTGCCGACGTTTGGGAACATCTTCGACATCGACCGTGTAGGGATTGCGGTTCTCGGGATCATGACCGCATACAACCACGACGGCATCATCGTCTATCTCCAGGAGCTACTCGGCGTTGGCCGACAAGTGTCAGTAAGACCAGGTCTCGTCCGGTTTGCTGACGCCCGCCTCGTAGACTACCTGGAACGCGATAAGGGTGAACCACTCCAGCTCACGGATGATGGAGTGATGGTACCTGTTCGAGGGCGTGGTGTGACTGCCGTGAGATTGTCCGGACTGGAACTCAATAACACGTAGGTCGCGTTCCCAATACTGGATCAGCGGGGTGACCTAGGTGTAACCGACACGGAACCTCGCACTAGTGCGTCGATTGACGCATTTCACGAACGAGGAGCAATGACTTCACTGCCAACGACTCTAGGTGAGTTGAAACAGACAGAGTGGGGAAACCCAAAGAGGCACCTGTGCTCAGTCAAGGATGAGATGCGTCACAACCTCATCTCCATGCTGGAACAGGGAAAAGAAGTGTTCCCCGGCATTGTCGGGTACGACGATTCCGTAGTGCCGCAAGTGATCAACGCAATCCTCGCGCGACACAACTTCATTCTCCTGGGGTTGAGAGGACAGGCCAAGAGCCGAATCCTGCGATCACTCGTTACCCTGCTCGATTCCGAGTTGCCGATCCTGGCAGGCAGTGAGGTCAACGACAATCCGTTTCGTCCGATCTCCAAGTACGGCAGACATCTCTTGGAAGAGCACGGTGATGCGACTCCGATTGAGTGGGTGCCCCGCGACGCCCGTTTTGTCGAAAAGCTGGCCACACCAGACGTGACCGTCGCGGATATCATTGGCGATCTCGATCCAATCAAGGCAGCTCGTGGCGGTCACATTCTTTCGGACGAGTTGACCATCCACTTCGGCCTGCTACCTAGGAGCAATCGCGGGATTTTCACCATAAACGAACTGCCGGACTTGGCCGGCAAGATCCAAGTGGCGCTCTTCAACATCATGCAGGAAGGTGACGTACAAGTTAAGGGGTATCCTGTACGTTTGCCCCTGGACGTTGTAATGGTCTTCTCTGCCAATCCTGAGGACTACACGGCACGTGGCAAGATCATCACTCCCCTCAAAGACCGAATCGGGAGCGAAATTGCCACTCACTACCCTGCAACGATCGAACACGGGATGGAGATCACACGGCAGGAGGCGTGGCTGGAGCGCAACGGTAGGCCATTAACGATGCCCGATTTCATCGAGGAGATGATCGAACACATCGCGTTCATTGCCCGCGGTGACAAACGCATCGACGGCAGATCCGGTGTGAGTCAACGCCTGCCCATCAGCGTTGTAGAACAGGTTGTTTCAAACGCCGAGCAGCGTGTGATACTGTCTAAGGAGAAGCGCGTAGTGCCGCGAGTATCGGATATCTTTGCCGCTCTCCCGGCAATAACCGGTAAGATCGAACTCGAGTATGAAGGTGAACTCCAGGGAACAGAAAACATCGCTACAGACCTCGTGGTTCGCGCCGCCGGCATCACCTTCGGCGCGCGCGCCGGAGGAGCTGATTGTGACGTGGTGATAGAGTGGTTTGAGAACGGCGGCGCATTGAAGATCTCGAGCAACGAACGCTCAGATGTGTGCGTCAAGGGGTTTTCCGCCGTCGATGGCCTGTTGGACTTGGTGCAGACACTCGGTTTGGCAGGAGCGAAGGACCCGGCAACCATGGTAGCAGCTTGCGAACTCATACTCGAGGGCCTGGTCGCGCAGAAGAGAATCTCTCGATCTGAGGAACTCGGATACTCGAAGGCTCAGCACGAACGGCGACAAGGACCGGGCAAGGGACAGGATGGAATGGGTCCGTGGATGCTTGCGTAGAATGAAATACACCACTTACTCGAAGTACCGTCCTGAACTCATCGATGCTCTGAACATCGAAGACCTGCTGGATGAGCTGAGCGATTTCTTGCTCAAGTCCGGGTTCGCGGGAGGTCCGTGGCAGCACCCGTTCTGGAGCGACCTCTACGAGGACGAGGGCGACAGGTCACTGGATTCTCTCAAACAGGCGATCTTGCAGAAACTCATAGAGTCGGGCAAGCTCACCCCAGAGATGCTGCAGGTGCTGCGTGGGGAGTCTACTGGCGATCCCGAACGCGACGCCGAAATCCAGCGAGAACTGGCCGACCTGTTGGACCAGATTGTCCAGAAACTGATTGACGAGGGGTATCTCAGCGCCGAACAGCTCCCACAAATGCCGGGGGGGCACGAGGAGATTCTCGATGCCGACGGCCAGGCCCAATCGGCAGCGCAGCAAGTTCAATTCAATCTCACGGGCAAGGGCATCGATTTCCTCGGGTACCGTGCATTGAAGCACTTATTGGGTAGCGTCGGGAGATCGAGTTTTGGCAGCCACGAGACTGCCCACCTGTCCACGGGTATCGAAGCGGACGCCGTATCAAAACCATACGAGTTCGGCGACACCTTGAACTTGGATGTCAACGCAACCTTGCGTCGTGCCATGGCACGCGGTGGGCTAAAGGTTCCAATCGACGTCGACTACAAAGACTTGATGGTCAGCCAGTCGGATTACCGATCCAGTGCCGCGACCGTGCTGATGCTTGACTGCTCGCACTCGATGATTCTCTATGGCGAAGACAGATTCACGCCGGCAAAGAAAGTTGCGCTGGCACTGACCCACTTGATCCGCACGCAATTTCCCGGCGATACAGTCCGCATCGTGCTATTCCACGACAGTGCGGAGGAGATCCCCCTTGCCAAACTCGCACACGCACAAGTAGGACCGTATCACACGAATACAGCGGAGGGCCTCAAGCTGTCGCGCCGCATCCTGCAGGCGCAGAAGAAGGACATGCGGCAAATAATCATGATCACCGACGGCAAGCCTTCGGCTCTCACGATGCCCGACGGACGCGTCTACATCAACTCAATGGGCCTCGATCCGTACATCATCAAACAGACCTATCGCGAGGTGTCCACCTGCAAGCGCGCCGGTATCATGATCAACACTTTCATGCTGGCAAGAGAGCGCGCGCTGATAGAGTTCATCAAGCATGTGTGTGAGATATCGCGCGGCAAGGCGTATTTCACCAGCAGCATCACGTTGGGTCAGTACATCTTGATGGACTTCATGAAGCGAAAGACAAGGCGGGTGAGGTGACTCAACCCTGAGTTTCGTGCTTTTCCGCTGCGCACCGGCTCAACAGCTCTCTCTCAAATGTGAAAACGCCGATCCATCCTCAAACATCTGGTCATCGAGCCAGCGGTCAATGACGCTTCTGCGGAATCGCCATTCCTTGCCAAGTTTGGCAGCGGGTATGCGCTTTTCTTGTGCCCATTTGTAGATCGTCTGCGGTTTGAGACGCAGGTAGGACGCGACTTCCTCTATGGTGAGGATCTCGTTATCGAGATACGGACTGCCCTGCCTCCGATCGTTCACCTTGCCGAGCTTCCCTCTCCCGAGTCTGTCGGAGTCAGCAAGTCCTCGATGACGCTAGTGCCGGAGGGATCTCGAGTCTCTTCACTCGATTGGTCCTCACCCTTGAGCAACTTGTTCACCGAGTAGACGACTGCGGTGTAAAAGTTCCCTTCGTAACTGCGGAACACTCGGAACGGCTCACCACGATCACCCAGAAAGGGTCTCAGGTTCCAAGCCATCTGGATTCCCACGAACGCAAACAACACGGCCCAGACCCGCATGATGGTGAGTGCCTTTCTGGGATACACACCGCGCTTCTCGCACACGACCGACAGCCCCTCGTGCAACGCGTACATGCCGAACAGCCCGGCCACCAGCACGGCCGACACATGGAGCAACTGAAGGAAGTAGTAGTTGGCTCCAGCAATCAGAAAGAAGACGGTTACGGGCACGAATGCAGCGAGCAAGATCGCGGTCAATGACAGCGCCGCTAGCACGAGCACGAGAACCTGTGCGAGACGCAAGCGCGAACCGACCAGGATTTGCACAACGTAGAACGCAGGGAAACAGATGACGAGCGTTGCCAACACGAGCACAGGAAGCTTGATCCCGGCCGAGAGCGCCTGCTGAACTCCAACGTAGGCACCAGCGGCCACACCGTAGAAGACCATGAGAAGGATCAGGGTACCCAGGGCGTACCTTAGCTTCCGCGGGATATCGATGTCCTCCACGACCTCATTGAACAGCCGTTCCCGGTCCGAGAGAAGATTGGTCACAAACTCCTGATAACTTGGCGCTCCCCGCGTGCTCGACCTATCGCTCGTCTCGGGCATCATGACCCTCCGGCTGGACAATCCGCAATCGATGCTATTTGATCGTGTATAGTATTGTTTTATACTGTTTAATGCAACTTACTGGCAACCAGAGAGACGTCGGACGGCTCAGGCGTCGTCGCCCGAGGGGCCGTACACACCCGGCAACTTCAAACCGGCCTGTCGCATCAGGACCGTCATCTGGCCGCTGTGGTGGATCCGGCACTGGCCTCGGCCAGACTCCGCGCCGCGTGCACATAGGCCTCGCGCACAGCCTGCGCGGTAGCCGGTCGGGCAACTACCTTTCCGGGACCATCGAAGCGGAGACCTGTTTTTCTCGCAACTCGACTTGGCTCACCGCCCTCCCTATTTTCACTCACTCAAGTGTGTTGGCCTCCAAGTTGTGAGAGCAGGTAACCATCGTGTTCGAGAATGTATTCGAGACAGTCAATTCGGGCCTGGCCCAGGCCCTGTACGAGGATTGGGTCGAGGACCCTGCCTCGGTCCCGGAGGAGTGGAGGGAGTTATTTGATAATGGGTTGATGGGCATAGGAGAGGTGGCAGAGGTGGCAGAGGACACTCAACCGCAAGCCCCTGCCCCCGCTGCCCCTCCTGCCTCTTCTGCCCCCTCTCCGGAGCCGATAGAAGGCCCGGCTCTCCGCCTGTTGCAAAACATGGAGGCCAGTCTCTCCATTCCAACAGCTACCTCGTTCCGCGACGTGGATGTGGGCCGGCTGTGGCAAAACCGAGCCGCACTCAATCGGGAA
>JAUVRV010000265.1 GCA_030597435.1 Gemmatimonadales bacterium
GAAATCCGCCCTGTCTGACCGTTCGAGTCGACAACCAGGACGTCGCATAGCTCAACCGCACCCCTCGACACGTTCATTTCGCGGCGGCATACTTTGTGAGCGAGAGCCGAGGGCCGAAGAACGACAAGCTCGATGCCTTCGGTCTGGCCGAGCAGCTGCGCATTGGAGCGATTCGCACCAAGGTCTACAAGAAGCGAGGACGGTTTGCACGATTGGGCTATCGAGCCAAAGCGCATGCACTACTGGTCGCCGATTCCGTTCGCGTCCAAAGTCGGATCAAGGCTCTGCTGCGCTCGCGCGGTGTCGCGACGGCTGGCGTCGATGTCTACTCCACCAGCGAACGGGACGAGTGGTTGTTGAAGCTGCCGCAGTCGGCCAGGTCGTTGGCGGAGCTTCTCTACTTGGAGTACGACGGCGTGGAGGACAAGCACGGTACACCGCAGCGAGTGTTCCTCGGATGTCCCCACATGACGTACGGTCAGATGACCGAGTGGGGGAAGCGTATCGTGGACGCGATGGAGAAGGCGGGGAAGAAGAAAATCGGTGTCCCGGCGTATATGTTCGGGTCCCAGTACGTGAAGGATGCCTTCGAGAAACGGAATCCCGAAGTGGCAAAGAAGTTGAAGCAGTTCGGCGTTTCCATTCCGATCAACTGTCCCATGATGTGGTGTTCGACACCCATCGAAGGTGCCGAACTCGTCGCGACGAATTCCAGCAAGACACGGGTCTACACCACGGCGCGTTTCTTCTTTGATGATGCTCTGACGGAACTGACCGTCACAGGCAAGTTGCCGGCCGACGTTGCTTAAGCGGAAAAGACAACGAACTAGAGATACGAAAGGACTTGAACGATGGCTTCCCAGACATTCAAAGGCCGTCCGGCCGTCCCCGGCACCGCAGAGGGCTCGGCAGAGGTGTCACACGTTGGGTTCAACACGTGCGCCACGTATGTCGATGTCCTGATTTCAGGCGTCGCTTCCGGGGTTTGTCAGGATCACGACAACGAGGACACAAACTGCGCGGTCTTGCACAAGACGCGAGAAAGGCTACTGAATCGAAGAAAGAAGCTTCGGCGCCATGAACCGAACGGCCATTCCAGACATCGTCGGATTCTCGGCATCGTTGGTACGCGGAGCTTTGACGGCGAGCGGTAGGATGGCCGAAGGCAACTAGAACCCTACTTCCGCTGCCCCGCAATGCCGCTAAATTGATTAACTATGTGGAGCCTGCGAGAACATCGGTGGCACCGCATGGTGCTGTCATCTGCGGTGGTGTTATTCCAACTCCCCACCGTCACGTGGATCCCTGTTGTACACCCCCTGTTCCATCCAGATGCTCCCCCACCTGCCGAGACCAATCAACTAGCCGATCACAGCGAGAATCATGAGGACGGTGACAGCGTCGAGACCTCGTGCTTCATCTGCGCGGCAGGAAGCCAGTTCTCAGCTTCGGTCGATCAGCGCCTCCCTCTGGGAGACGGAGCGTCGTGGCCCATCCGGGGTGCGTTACCTGCGTTCAATTGCATGTCAATGAGGTGAGTCGATGCGTCTCGGAATACACACGATCCTATGGTACGTAGCAACAACGACCATAGCACCCACATTCTCGACCATGCCGCTGGCGGCCCAAGAACCCGAGACCGAGCAGACTCGCTCGAACAGATCTTGAGGATCTTGATCGCGCCGATCGACTCGCTCCAGAGCGTACTCGACAGCCTTGTCGGCCAGGGTCACAGGGGAACCGCGCCCACGTCGTACACCCAGGCCGGAGAACGATCGTGTCTATGAGCCCGGCCAAACGCTCCTTTCCTCTAGTGCTGGTCGTGATCGGCGCGTTCACGGCGACAACGCTCTCGGCACAAGCCCGAGAGCATAGCCATTTCGTCCTGGGCAATGACACTTACTCGGTCCGGCGTTGGACCACCGACCACGGATTACTGTCCAACCAGGTGCACGATCTGGCGCAAACCCCCGACGGGTATTTGTGGATCGCCACTCACTCCGGGCTGATGCGCTTCGATGGCAATCGGTTCGTAGAGATCGACCTGACCATGGATGGCGAACACGTCAACGAGTATGCGTGGCATCTCACGGTGGATGCCGGCGGCACGCTGTGGGCGGTGATGATGGCGGTGGGTGGTAATGGAGGAGAGTTGGTGCGTCGCGTGGGTGGAGCATGGAAGAGCGTCCGTCGCTTCGAGAGCCTTGGTGCGCTGCCGACCATGATTGTCGCGGCGCCCGACGGCGCGATCTGGTTGGTCTTTGGCAATGCGTCCGGTGGTGGCGTAGAGCGTTGGCGGGAAGGGGCAATCACGCGCTACGACGTACCTGACGTGGATCGCGGCGCGCTTGTCGCTGCCCGATCGGGGGCCGTTTGGGTCGGTACCATGTCCCCGGCGGTGGTTCGCATCGACGGCGATGAGGTAACGCGCTTCCAGCTTGAAGACGACGCGAGGCGCGTACTTGCCGTACACGAAGATGTACATGGTCGGATCTGGCTCGGTACCCACGCGGATCTGTACGCTTGGGATGGAGACTCCTTCGAGCCGTATCCCACACTGGGGGAAGGTCTGATTTGTCAGATCCTCGGTGCCGGCACCGTCCACCTGTGGGTCACTAGAAGTCGGACCGTTCAACGGGTCACCCTCCCTCACGCTCGCACAGAAAGCGCATCCGCCGTGACGAGGGCTGCCCCCTATGAACTGGGCACTACGATTAGCGCGCTGGAAGATGCGGAGGGCAACCATTGGTTCGGCCTGCTAGACGGCGGTCTCGTGCAGTTTCGCAGGAACCTGCTACGGGCCCCCAAGCGGGATCCGCAGGAACCGTTGAATGTCATGCGGGTGCCTTCCGTCGCTCCGCGATCGGCTGAGTCCATGTGGATCGTCGAAGAGTGCCTCGCCAGGGTAGTGCGTCCTGACGGCAGCCGATTCACACTATCGGAGGGCTTCCCTGAAGTTGAGGTGTTTCCGGTCACGGTTAGCAGCGGTCTCAGAACCCGGTTGGCTCCGTATCATCCGGATTGTGTCATGGGTCTGGCTTCCGATGGAACCGGCGCGTTGTGGTTCCTTCATGGTCAGAATGGTGTGAAACGGGTGAAAGACGGCGTCGCGACCGATTTTTCGTACCCGAAGCTCGAGCCCGATTACGTTCCCGGTTCGCTCAACTTCCCCAAGGGGCGGCCGGCTCACCTCATCGCTGGAGCGGACGGAGATCTCTGGTACGTGCGCCAGGAGGAGGGCATTGTCAACCTCTCCCCCTCGGGCGAGCAGGTCGTGTATTCGTTTCCCAATTACTCGACAGCGCCCGAGGTAAGGCTCCTGCGTCCCGGACCAGACGGGGAAGTCTGGTACGCGACGCTCGGGGAATTCGGCCGCGTGTCGTTGGGGGAGGGCAACCTGTGGGCATCGGACGCGTGGCCCTCAAGCGCCCGCGCGAGCGATATCCATGTCGAGCCGGACGGCCTGGTATGGGTGAGCAGTCTGGGGGGCGGTCTGCTGGCCATCGACGGGGACTCGGTCACGCGGATCACACGAGCCGACGGTCTGCTCGACGACTACATCTACCGCATCCTCGAGACGGACGACGGCGACCTTTGGCTCCCGTCCCGCAACGGCGTGATGGTCGTGGCTCACACGGATCTGCGCGACTACCTGGCGGGCGACCTCGATCGACTCGAGGTCGGTCTCATCCGCCGCAGGGACGGGGCACCCGAGTTCCGCCACCCGTTGGCTGCCGCTGAGAAGGGACCGGACGGCAGAATCTGGCTGTTTGGAGCCGGCCTCGTGGTCGTCGATCCCGCCGAGATGCGGTGGAACGATGCGCCGCCACTTGTTGTTGTCGAGGAGATCACGGCGGATGGAGACACGTTGACCGGAACCGATACGTTCGTCGTCGCACCAGGAACCAGCTACATCGACATCCGATACGCCGCTCCCACGTTCGACGACCCCGACCGGGTTCGCTTCCGTTACCGGTTGGACGGTCTGGACGAGGCGTGGATCGACGCCGGAGATCGGCGGCTGGCTTCATTTTCCCACTTGTGGCCTGGCGAGTACACGTTCCGTGTTGTCGCGCGAAAGAACTTCGGGTCTAGGACCGAAGAGCCGACCGCCGTTCAGATCCGCGTGTTGCCGCTGTGGTGGCAGACGACCTGGTTCATGTTCGCCGCGGTACTCGGGGTTTTGGGGTTGGGGGTGGCGCTGGAGATGCTGCGCACCCGATCGGCCCGGTTGCGCCGCCTCGAGCTGGAGCGCGAGATGACGTCTCGCGAGACCGCGGAACTCGAACTGAAGAGTCTCAGTTTGAGAATGATCACTGCCCAAGAAGAAGATCGAGCCCGCATCGCCCGAGATCTGCACGACGACATCAGCCAGCGGCTCAGCGCAGCGGTGATCGGCGTCGAACCGATCGTGCGCGAGATGGTCTCCGACAACGATAAACGTGCTGCACATTTGCAGGCGATACAGAAACAACTCCAGGGCGTCGCGGAGGACACGCGCAAGGTCTCCCACGAGCTGCATCCCGCGACACTCGAACTCCTCGGCCTCGCGTCCGCCATCGAAGGATTGTGCGATGACTTCGAGGCGATCAGCGGAATTAGGCCGCGAGTTTCTGCGCCCAAGTCAGTTCAGGAGCGCATGTCTCCTGAAGCTAAGTTGACTCTTTATCGCATCACACAAGAAGCTCTTGGTAACATCGCGAAGCACGCCGGCGCGACGAACGTCGAGGTCGAATTGACAGCTGGGCCCAAGGTAGCACGCCTCCGAATTCGCGACGATGGTGTCGGTTTCGACAGCGCGGTGGATCGGATCGGACTTGGCCTGGCGAGCATGCGTGAGCGGGCGCGACTCCTTGACTGTGGATTCAGCATCGACTCTGTGCCGGGGAAAGGGACGGAACTGCTCGTGGAGCTACCCGATCAACGTGTGAATCCATGACCAAGCCGCGCGTCATAATTGCCGAC
>JAUVRV010000354.1 GCA_030597435.1 Gemmatimonadales bacterium
GACCATATCAGTCATGGTCACTTCCTAATCAGCCGGCGCCAGCACCATGTCGTCACTCATCACTGCATGGCTCATGGAATCAGGTCTGTGGCGTACCTGCCAGCGACGCCAGATGAGGTACACAGCCGGTATCAGAACCAGCGTCAGCACCGTGGCGCTCACCATTCCACCCACCATTGGTGCTGCGATACGCTTCATCACGTCTGCCCCGGTACCGCTGCTCCAGAGAATTGGCGCCAGGCCTGCCATGATTGCCAAGACCGTCATCATCTTGGGCCGCAGTCTCTCCAGCGCACCTTCTCGAACAGCCGCGGCAACGTCAGTCGCGGATTTCATTTGGCCCATCGCCGAGTGACTGTGAAATGCTTCGTCGAGGTATATCAGCATGACGACCCCGGTTTCGGCGGCCACTCCGGCTAGTGCAATGAATCCAACCCAAACAGCTACACTGGTGTTGTAATCCAGGAGCCAGAGGAACCATATACCGCCGACAAGAGAGAACGGCAGCAGTAACATCACGATCAGTGCTTCGGTAACGTCACGGAAGGTGAAATAGAGCAGCAGGAAGATGATACCGATGGTCACCGGCACCACAACGCGGAGCTTATCGGCCACTCGCTGCATGAACTCGTACTGTCCACTCCACATCAACGTGTAACCCGGTGGCAGCGTCAACTGCTGGCTCACAATTTGCTGCGCTGAACGCACGTAGCCTCCCACATCCGGATCGTCGATGTCAACGAAGATCGTGGTCACCGGGAACGCGTTCTCGGTCTTCACTGTCATAGGTCCCTGCACGATCTTCACATCGGCAACCTGCCCCAGGGGTATCTGTGCGTTACCCATTGTGTGGATCATTACCTCTCGTAGCTTCTCGGGGTCGTCACGCAGCTCGCGAGGATAGCGCACGTTGACGGCGTAGCGCTCGCGCCCTTCGACAGTGATGGCTACGTTCATACCACCTATGGTTGCCATGATCGCCTTGTGAACGTCGCCGACATTCAGGCCGTACCGAGCGGCCTTGGCACGATCGATGTCGATGTCCACGTAATAGCCCGAGACTCCACGTTCGGCAAAGGCGCTCCGGGTGCCCGGCACTTGCTGCATTATTCGCTCGACCTGCACACCCAATGCCTGAAGTGTGTCGAGGTCCGGACCAAAGATCTTGATGCCGACTGGGGTGCGTATGCCCGTCGCAAGCATGTCGATCCGGCCCTTGATCGGCATAGTCCATGAGTTGGTGACGCCGGGAATGCGTGTTGCCTCATCCATCTGAGCAATGAGTTGCTCATAGCTGACATCAGCTCTCCACTCCGCTTCCGGCTTGAGGGTGATCGTCGTTTCCCACATGGCCAAGGGGGCCGGATCGGTTGCCGTATTGGCTCTTCCCACCTTCCCCAATACGGACTCGACCTCGGGGAACGAGATCAATACGCTATCCTGATGTCGCATCACCTGCCGCGCCTGCGCTATCGAGACTCCCGGCATGGTGGTGGGCATAAAGAGAATCGACCCTTCCCGCAGTGGCGGCATGAACTCGCTTCCCAACTGCCGCCACGGGATCAGCGTCACTACTAGCACGGCTATTGCACCCACAACGATGGACCACGGGTGACTGGTTGCGAATCCAATGACAGGACGGTATACCGCTCGCAGTAACCTGTTTAAAGGGTTCGTTGCTTCCGGCCTGATCCGGCCCTTGATGAGATATCCCATCAATACCGGAACCAACGTGATCGACAGCAGTGCCGAACTGGCCATCGCAAAGGTCTTGGTGAACGCTAGTGGTTTGAAGAGTCGCCCCTCTTGCTGCTCCAAGGAGAACACGGGTAAGAAGCTGAACGTGATAATCAAGAGGGAGAAGAACAGCGGCGGTCCTACCTGTTTCGCGCTCTCGAGGACGATCTCCCACCGATCCTTGGTACCGTCGGCTCGCTCGAGATGCTTGTGCATGTTCTCGATCATAACGATCGCACCGTCTACCATGGCGCCGATAGCAATGGCGATTCCACCAAGGCTCATGATGTTGGCATTCACGCCGATCATCCGCATAACGATGAACGACATCAGAATCCCCATCGGTAGTGTGACAATTGCGACCAGAGCAGAACGCGCATGCAGCAGGAACAGCACCGCTACGAGACCGACTATGATTGATTCTTCGATCAACTTCTCCCGCAGTGTATCAATCGCTCGGTGAATGAGATCGCTGCGGTCGTATGCCGTGCGGATTCGTACTCCTTCCGGCAGCCCCTTCTCAATCTCAACCAGGCGTTCCTTGATGGCCTCGATGGTCTTCAAGGCATCACTCCCAAAACGCATCACCACTATTCCCGCTACAGCCTCGCCTTTACCGTTGAAATCTGCTGCTCCCCGCCGTGGTGCCGGGCCAAGTTGTACGTTGGCAACGTCCGCAACGCGGATGGGTGTACCCGAGGCTGTTGCACCCACCGTGACCTGCTCGATGTCCTCGATGCCACCGAGGTAACCCAGCCCTCGGATCATGTACTCGCGTCCACCCATTTCGAGAACACGTGCTCCGATGTCGACGTTGTGCGCACCAATCGCCTGCGACACCCGAGCAGCGGACACGTTGAACGCACGCAACCGCTCCGGTATTACCTCAACTTGGTACTGCTGCACGAAGCCACCTACGGTAGCAACTTCAGAAACGCCAGGAACGGAGGTGAGTTGGTAACGGATGTACCAATCCTGTAGACTGCGGAGTTCGGCCAAGTTATGGTTGTCAGACTCCAACACGTATTCGTAAACCCAACCCACGCCTGTCGCGTCCGGACCGAGCACGGGTTCACCACCAGGTGGCAGGTTCTGCCTGATCCCGTTCAGGTACTCCAATACCCGGGAACGTGCCCAGTAGATGTCTGTGCCATCTTCGAAGATCACGTACACGAGGCTCAAACCGAAGAATGAATAGCCGCGTACTACCCTGGCACCGGGTACCTTCAACATCTCTGAGGCAATGGGGTACGTGACCTGATCTTCGACGATCTGTGGTGCTTGCTCCCTGAAATCGGTTTGCACAATCACCTGTACGTCGGACAGATCCGGAATTGCGTCCAACGGCGTAGCACGCATGGCAAGCACACCAGCGACCAGTAACGCCGCCGTCGCAAGCAATACCAGAAAGCGATTGTTGAGCGACCACTCGATGATCTTGTTAATCATGTTGGTGCTCCGTCGATGGGCTGCTCGGTGCATCCATCGAATCCGGACTACTATGATCCATACCGGCCATGCTCGCACCGGCGCTTGCTAGACGGGATTCGGCATCCACCATGAAGTTGGCCGACGCCACTATGATCTCTCCCTCGGAGATCCCACTGAGGACCTGCACGAAATCACCAGCCCTCGAGCCGAGGACCACCTCACGGGAGTACAGCATCCCATCCACTGCACGTACAAACACTAGATTGCGCTCCCCAGTGGCCAGAATCGCCTCGGTCGGTACCACCAACTCCTCGCCTCCTATGACGGCATCGAAGTGCATGGTCGCGAACATGCCGGGCTTGAGACGGAGGTCGCGGTTTGAGACAACGACCCTGACTCGGTTCGTTCTGGTCGCCGGATCGACAGTGGGGTACACGAAGCTGACACGCCCCATCACGTGTTCTCCCGGGTACGCAGCTACCTCGATATGGGCACGTGAGCCTTCCCGCACGTATTGCAGATCCTGTTCGAACACCTCACCTTCTATCCACACCTCCCTCAGGTCAGCGAGACGATAGAGCTGCATCCCGATCATGACCCGCTGTCCC
>JAUVRV010000357.1 GCA_030597435.1 Gemmatimonadales bacterium
CCGGCCTCTAGTGCCGTCTTCAACACCTCTAGGTCAGTGCCGAAAACACGCAACAGTTCCGCTAATATCTTGCGGTTGTGTATCAGTGTGTCGGTCCAGGCGGCTACGTCGGTCATGGCGGCCTGTGAAGTGGAGCGTGCAACAGGTCCGTAGGTAATCCCCTTGGGCCCGTGTGATGCCAGGGTCGCAGCCAAGGCCGAAGCAACCGCTTGTGGCAGATGACTCGTCCACCCCAGGAGCCGGTCGTGCAGTTCGGCCTCAACCATCACGGGTTCGGCATCCATGACTCGCTTCCAGAAAACCGCGACCTCACCGGCCACCTCCTCTCCACCAGGAACCGGCGTGACGTATACGATCAGGTCCTTGAACCGATCGGGCCTGGCGGAACCAAACCCTCCCTGACCAATTTCTGTTAGCGGATGGGAGCCGGCAAAGCGGTTTCCCAACTTCATCCTTGCTGCCGCTTGCACCACCGCGCCTTTGACGCCCCCTAGATCCGTGCAGCAAACGTGAGTGCCTTCCAACGCCGCCGCAAGCTCGTCCAGCAGCGCGATCGTCTCCGAAGAACTGGCATCCATGACGATGAATTCGGATCGTTTGATCAGGCCCTTCATGCTCGTCGCCATTTCGGTCACGGCGCCGGCCTTCACCGCAGTCACACCATCCTTCCGGTCCCGTGCGTACCCTATGACGCTCTTGACTCCAGCACGCGTGGCCTGCCACGCCACCGAGCCACCCAACTCCCCCAAACCGATCACGCCGAGGCGGGTGGGCTTCATCGAGGTTCGCAGCAGAGAAGCAACGCAGGCAAGGTGATCACTCCCCCTCCCACACACATGGTGTACGCACGGCGTCAGCTACCGGGAATCGTCAAACAGAGACTCAGGAGGGGTCCGGTTGCTCTCCGCTCTTACTGCGGCGCTGGAGCGGGCCCCGCTCCTCCAGACGAACCCGGATCAAACCATGGTCTGCACGCCGAACAGTTTGCTCAACAGGTTCACCCGGGTCTCGTACTGCCCATCCGAGCGAGATCGGGACGGGAGCCGATTTCGACGCCCGCTGAGAGAACCGCCGTGCGATCTCTCTGGTTGCCTCAACACTGTCGCCCAATAGCACCACGAGAAACTCATCGCCGCCGATCCTGATCACGGCGTCCTCTGCCCTGGCGTGCCTGGTGAGGAACCGGGCCAGTCGCACCAGCACCGCATCGCCAGCAGCGTGACCGTACTCGTCATTGTACCGTTTGAAATGGTCGACATCGACCACAATGGCCCCTAGTGCCGCTCCATTGGGATCGAATTGGGCTTCGAGGTCATTGAGATAGCGCCGGTTGTAGCAGCCGGTGAGCGGATCACGCACCAACAGCTTTCTGAGCTGGCGCTCTACTTCCTTGCGTTGCGTGATGTCGATCATGATGCCATACAAGCGTTGGGCGTCGGTTTCCGGATCGCGCACCAGATAGCAGGTGTCTAGCACAGTTCGCACAGTGCCGTCAGAGCGCCTGACATCTAGTTCGAAGTCCCTGACCACTCCCTCGCGGTCGAGGTACTCGTGCTCCTCCTGCCACCGGTCGCGGTCCACGCAGAGTTCAGCCATAGTCTGCTGCTGCAGCTCCTGCAGCGTCTCAAATCCAAGCAGGTCGAGCAACGCGGGATTGGCATCCACCATCGCGCCACTCGGTGTGGCAATG
Source organism: Gemmatimonadales bacterium (assembly GCA_030597435.1). GTDB lineage: Bacteria > Gemmatimonadota > Gemmatimonadetes > Gemmatimonadales > GWC2-71-9. The sequence goes on from JAUVRV010000357.1 coordinate 1,691, forward strand.
TAGATGCCTTCCGGAATGTTGTAGACGAGTTCCCTCAGAGTATTGGGGTCCTGAAGCTCTCGATCCGGGCTGTCCGGTTTCTCGGTCGTCCCCGTCATACGTAAACCTGCCTCCCGTGTTCAGAGATTCGGCGCCGGTCCGGTGCCACGGCTAAGGAATCCTGTTGCGTCTGTCCAACGTTCTCAATCCGGTTAGCGTTGCGTCGCGCACGTCCTTGTCGCGGTCGCGCTTGAGCGATTCGAGCACGCGTTTGGCTTCGTCACCGCCGGCTGCCGCCAAGCCTTCCACAGCCGCCGCGCGCAACGTGCCGCCACGCGACCGGAACAGTCCTCCGGTCTTGCTGGCGGCTTCCTTGAGGGCTCTTACGGCATCCGGGGTACCGATCCTGCCAAGCGCACGGTAGTACTCACCGCGGATTTCATCCAACTCCTCTGTATCGATGGCGTTGATGAGCGGCATGACCAACGCGCTGAGCCCAGTCCCGCCTATCTCACGGGCCACACTGGCGCGCACTCGCGGGTCCTTGTCGTGCAGGGTTGAACGGATAAAACGCACGGTGCGAGGTGTGCCGATCTTGGCCAATGCAACGCCCACCGCCAGCCGTACCCTCGCATCCTTGTGTTCGACAGCCTTACCCAGTGCGGGGATCGCCTCTTCGATTGCCAGCTCACCGACCAGATCCGCCACGTTACGCACAACGTACCATTCGTGGTGACCGAGCATGTTCACGATTATGTCGGTACCCTCTTCGACCTGTCGCAAGGCTTCCAAGTAAGCCCGTCGCTCGGCAAACGTGGGCGCGGCGATGAGCTGATCGAGCATCAACTGCGTACCCTTGAGGCCGGCACGGCGCATGATGTGGATGATGTCGCGACCGTACAGCGGATCGATGAGCAACTTGCTCAAGGGCTGCAGCACATCAGGAGTCAACAGGCCCCTCACGGCCAGCAGATAGCTCTCCCTGACCTGATCGTCGGTGACCTCTTTTTCCTCCCGCAATACCTTCATGATCGCCTCTACGGCTTCCTCCAGGCGACCGTCGTGCACTGCCCGGCCAACCCCGACCGTAACCGATTTGAGCGCCCTCGTTGTCTCGGAAGCACCGCCGGATCGGCTGAGACTGCGTGCGGCTGCATTGGGCGAGACCACCACTCCCTTGGTCCGCTCCATCATCTCCGAGAACCCCGCACCCTCCGTCTCCGGGATGATGTCAAGCGCCTGGAATTCCCGATCCTGGTCTCCGCCGGCCACCGCGGAAGCCTCGAGGGCGTCTGTCACTCTCTTCTCGCGCCGGTCATCTGCCGCAGCCTCACTCGCGAGTTCGACCACTGCAATCCTGCGAACCTCTGCGTCGATGAGACTCTGCCTGACCGCGGAGCCGTCGGCGCCGGCAGGCGCGGCAGGCGCCAAGGCTCGGAACAGGTGCATCATGTCCAGCGCTGCCGTTCCCTGAGCAACGATCACTTCTCCCACGCCGTGTGCCCTCATCTGCGAAACGAAATCGGCAACGAAAGGCACGTCGGGAGGAATGACGGATCCCTCCACCGCCAGTTTCTGACCCTGGACGCGGGCCGTGAAGCTCCGTTTGTTGGTCACCTCGAGCAACGAACGAAGAGCCGCCTTCTGCTCGTCCACTGCCTTGGGGTTCCGCCGCAGGAGGTCAACCATCCGGGCGCACAGAATAGCGATCTTATGCTCATCTTTCATGGCACTAACATAATCCTTCGTGACGGATACCGGCAATGAAAGCCAGCCGACTCACTGCAACACTTCCCACCCGGACTGATGTTGATCCAGCAGTTGAAGGCTGCGTTGGTCGAGAACGTGATCTCGCTCGGGTATGTCCAGCTCCTTCTCCTCGCCACACAGTGCGGTACTGAAGTACCGCTGACCGGTATCGTTTGCCAGGACTACTATCGTTCGCAAATCGGCGTGCGCGCGTGCGAGCTTCATGGCAGCGGCCACGTTGCAACCGGAAGAAATGCCGCAGAACAAGCCCTCCTCCCTCGCTAGGCGCCGGGCCATCCTAACCGACTCGGC
>JAUVRV010000013.1 GCA_030597435.1 Gemmatimonadales bacterium
GGTTATGTCGTGATCCAGCCGGATGCACCAATCGTGGGTGAGAGCGGTCGCATGAACGACAACTACGTACACGACCTGCGCAACAACCTCGCGGCAGTGATCGACTTCCTGGACGATGAGGGACTGATCGATCGCCATCGGCTCGGAATCGGCGGCCACAGTTACGGTGCGTTCAGCACGTTCAACGCAATGGTACACACACCGTTCTTCAAGGCCGGTATCGCCGGCGACGGCAACAGCAACCGCACCCTCACACCGTTCTCATTCCAAAGTGAGCGCCGTACGTTGTGGCAGGCCAAAGACGTCTATCTCGAGATGTCTCCGTTCTTCCACGCCGACCATCTGAGTGGAGCCTTGCTCATGTACCACGGTGAACATGACCAGAACGTCGGCACCTTCCCGATTCACTCGTGGAGGCTGTTCGAGGCCATGGAGGCGTTGGGGAAGACCACGTCCCTCTACGTGTATCCGTACGAGGACCATGGCCCGGCAACGGAAGAGACGCTGCTTGACCTGTGGGGCCGGTGGACAGCCTGGCTCGATAAGTATGTGAAGAATGCTGGCCAGGAAGAGGAGAAGGTAACGACGGAGGACATCACCGGCTCGGGCTCCTGATTGTCGCTACATCTGCCGAGCGGCATCACTGGGATCCCCGCAGTCAGTCCGCTGGCTGCGGGGTTCCTCTTGTGGGACGTAATCCAGACAGCCAGGTATCGGGTCACCCACTATCGCCATGACCAGCGATTGAAGCTTGGGTCGAGACAGCGTAGCTTCTCGTTGATCACTCGAGCAAGAAGACCCTACGACGCGAAGCGAATCACCCGGAGCCGCCTGCTTTGAACATCGAAGATACCATCACCGTTTCTTCTGAGCCCGAAAATCCGGTTCGTGCCGAGCTCTTCGGCATCGAGCGCTTCGAGCAGCATGCCGAAAGCCTGGCGGCGGCACAGCGCACCACTGAGAAACCGCACAAGGGTAGGAACCTCCTCACGAGGGTACGCGATAATGGCCGCGTACTTTTGGCCGCCTACCGGAATATCGTCGAGGCTGTCCGAGAGAAGAGTGAGATCACACCCGCCGAGGAGTGGTTGCTCGACAACTTCCACCTCGTTGACGAACAGCTCCGCGAGATTCGCGATCACCTCCCGCATCGATACTATCGCCTGCTGCCCAAGATCGCCGAGGGCCATCTTGCGGAATACCCCCGGGTTTATGGACTGGCGTGGGCCTATGTAGCGCACACAGACAGCCGCTTCGAGTTGGCAACACTCGAGTGTTTTACTCGGGCCTACCAGCGCGTGCAGCCACTTGCGATAGGAGAGATATGGGCCGTCGCCATCCACCTACGTGTAGGCCTCATCGAGAACCTGCGCCGGTTGGCGCAGCAGATCATTCGGGCCCGAGAGGCGCGGGCCAGGGCAGACGAGCTAGCTGATCGCCTGCTCGGCTTGAGTGACAGGCCGCCACAGGATGTCGATGCCGTCCTGAACCGGCTCGGTGACGCGCCCCTGACCGATGCATTCGCGGTGGAGTTGGTCCAACGGCTGCGCGACCAGGACCCGTCGATGATGCCGGTCCTGCATTGGCTCAACGCGCAGCTGAGCGCACAGGGCACGTCCACTACCGAAATCGTGGCGCATGAGCATCAGGCACAGGCCGAAGCAAACGTCACTGTCCGGAACATCATCACAAGCATGCGCTGGATGTCCTCGGTCGATTGGCAGGAATTCTTCGAGGATGTCAGCCTGGTAGACACGGCTCTTCGAACCGCGCCCGGATTCGACGCCATGGATTTCGCGACTCGCAACGAGTATCGCACTCAGATCGAGCTGCTTGCGCGTGGTTCGGGGCGTTCTGAGTCGGAGATCGCGCGCGAAGCAGTGGCCCTGTCCCAAAACGCGGCCCGCGAACGAGACTCAGAGCCCGCAACCGAGACGCTCGACAACCACAAGCTTCCCGGTATTCCCGAGCATGCCGACGAGGATCCGGGATACTACCTGATATCCCACGGCAGGAAAGCCTTCGAGAAACGTCTCGGCTTTAGAGTGCCCTTGCGCACTCGCTTGAGGCGTGCGGTGCGGTATCTCGCGACCACCGGTTACCTGTCAGCAATCGCGGTTCTGACGATCCTGGCTGTAGCAGGCCCGCTGTACCTCACGTGGATTGCCGGCGCCAGCCCATGGATTCTCGTGGCCCTTGGAATCCTCGGAGTCTTGCCTGCCTCGGACGTGGCTGTGGCCATCGTCAATCGTCTGGTTCCCATGCTCGTGCCCCCCGAACGGCTCCCCAAGCTGGAACTGGCCGACGGTGTGCCTCCGGAACTCAAGACGGTGGTCGTAGTTCCCACGTTGCTCACGAGCAACGCCGACATCGAGGAGCAGCTCGAGCGGCTCCAAGTGCATTACCTCGCAAACCCCGAGGGACATCTCCACTTCGCCTTGCTCAGCGACTGGAAGGATGCACCCGAAGAGACCATGCCAGGTGACGAAGCCTTGCTCGGCGTATTGGCCGACGGCATTCGAAGCCTAAACGAACGTTACGGCAGCCCCCCCAGCGGAGGTGACCGGTTCCTGTTGCTGCATCGGCGTCGACTGTGGAATGAGAAGGAAGGCAAGAGAGGGAAGTGGATCGCCTGGGAACGCAAACGCGGGAAGCTCCATGAACTGAATCGATTGCTTCGCGGCGCCAGTGACACATCGTTCATTCCCATCGGTGAACGAGAGCCGACTGTACCCACTGGAGTACGGTTCGTGATTACGCTCGACGCCGACACGCGGCTGCCGAAAGGGACCGCGTACCAACTCGTCGGGGCGATGGCTCATCCGCTGAACCGGCCACGCTTCGACGAGCGCAAGGGACGGGTCGTAACAGGCTATTCGATCCTACAGCCGCGCATCACGCCGTCGTTGCCGACGGGCCCGGAAAGCACACCCTATCAGAAGATCATATCCGGACCCGGGGGAGTAGACCCCTACGCAGCGGCAGTGTCCGACGTGTATCAGGACCTATTCGGAGAGGGATCGTACACGGGGAAAGGCATCTATGATGTCGACTCGTTCGAACAGGCGCTCGCCCGCAAGGTCCCGGAGAACGCGCTCCTCAGCCACGACCTGTTCGAGGGTCTGTTCGCGCGCGCCGGGCTGGCAACCGATATCGACCTGTTCGAGGAGTTCCCGTCCAACTACGAAGTGGCAGCCCGTCGTCAGCATCGCTGGGTGCGAGGTGACTGGCAGTTACTGCCTTGGATCTTCGGTCAGGCCCGAGGCGCGTCGGGCCACAAAGCGAAGATCAGCATCACTGCCAGCGGCCGCTGGAAGATGGTGGACAATCTGCGACGCAGCCTCTCGGCTCCGGCCACCTACCTCCTCGCGGTCGCGGCATGGCTTCTGCCCGGAGTCAGCCCAGCCCTCTGGACCGGTCTGGCCATCGGGTCGATCGCGGCGCCCAGTCTGATTCCCGTGATCGACGGGCTTATCCCCCAGCGCTGGGGCATCTCCAAGCGCAGTCATCTGCGAGCCGTCCGCAACGATGCCGTTGTGGCAGGACTGCAATCGCTGTTGGCTATCACGGTGCTGGCTCACCAAGCCCGGCTGATGACCGACGCAATCGTGCGCACGTTTTGGCGACTGTACGTGTCCAAGCGAAACCTCCTCGAGTGGGTGGCCGCCGCACAGGCGGGCTACGGCATCGACCTCCGACTCCGCTCCTTTTTTGGACATCTTCGGTGGGGGGTGGCACTCGGTGCTGTCTCCGGCACCCTCATGTTCTTCCTCAAACCGAGTGCGTGGCCCGTGGCCGTACCCTTCGTTCTCCTCTGGGTGCTGTCACCTGTGTTGGCTTGGCGCATGAGCTTGCCGCCGCACGTGCCCAAGAAACGCATCCTCTCACCAGAGCAGATCCGCACCGCGCGGCTAGTGGCTCGCCGGACATGGCGCTTCTTCGAAACGTTCGTAAACCCAGAGGAGGGTGGTCTCCCGCCAGACAACTTCCAAGAAGATCCCGAACCCGTCGAGGCTCGCCGGACGTCACCGACCAACATGGGGCTCTATCTCCTGAGCACGATGGCGGCCTACGACTTTGGCTGGATCGGGATTCAGGAGATGACCCAAAGGCTGGAAACCACACTGGAGACGATGAACTCCCTGCGTCGCGTCCGCGGTCATTTCCTCAACTGGTACGATACCGGTGACCTGCGACCGCTGGACCCAATGTACGTGTCAACAGTGGACAGCGGCAATCTTGCAGGGCATCTCATCGCCTTGGCTCAGGGCTGCAACGCACTAAGGCGCGGCCCGCTACGCCGGTCTGCGATCCTACCCGGTATCCGCAGCGCACTAGATCTCATGCTCGAATCACTCGAGCAGGAGGAGCACCCTCAGCGTACCCAGGTCGTCACTTCGCACCAACTCGGCGAAGCCGCAGAAGCGGTATCAAAGCTACTGAACGATCCGCCGGCATCTCAGACCCAATGGCACGACCGCTTGTTAGAACTCGAGGCAGAAACGGAGACTCTGCTGGACATGGCGCGGACGCTCGCAGCAGAGGACAAAGAAGGTTCTGAATCCGAAGTTCTGGTTTGGGCGACCGCCGCGTGGAATTGCGTGCGGAGCCACGCCCACGACCTGGATACAGCAACCACGAGTTCTTCCTCCGCAACGCTGGATCACCGGCTGTCAGCAGTGGCGCTACTGGCCGAACGGATGGTCCGCACCATGGACTTCCAGTTCCTGTTCGACAAGTCGCGCAGACTCTTCTCCATCGGCTACCGCGTGTCCGACGGGTCGATGGACCCCAGTTGTTATGATCTGCTGGCTTCTGAGGCCAGGCTCACGAGCTTTGTGGCAATCGCCAAAGGCGATGTGTCACCACGGCATTGGTTCCTACTCGGCCGTTCGTTGACACCTGTTGGAGGCGGCGTGGCACTGGTCTCCTGGTCCGGGTCGATGTTCGAATACCTGATGCCGCTTCTCGTCATGCAGCAGCCTGAACACAGCTTGCTGGACCTCACCAGTCGCCTAGTGGTCGGACGCCAGATTCGTTACGGCACGGAGAGAGGGGTTCCGTGGGGCGTTTCGGAATCAGCCTACAACGTGCGAGACGTGGAGCTGACTTATCAGTACTCCGATTTTGGGGTTCCCGGACTGGGACTGAAGCGGGGACTGTTCGAAGACGTTGTCATTGCGCCCTACGCAACTGCGCTCGCCGCCATGGTCGATCCGACCGCGGCTCTCGACAACTTCGCTCGTCTCGAAGCAGCCGGCGGACTCGGTGCATACGGGTTCTACGAAGCACTGGATTACACACCTTCCCGCTTGCCGGAAGGAACCGGCGTTGCCGTGGTGCGGGCTTACATGGCACACCACCAAGGCATGACCATCGTATCGCTCGCGAACTTGGTTCACAACGGCCTCATCCAGGATCGTTTCCACTCCCATCCCATGGTCCTGGCAACGGAGTTGTTGCTCCAAGAGCGTACACCACGCGCTGTGGCAGTGTCGCGACCTCGCGGCGAGGAGATCCAGGTGGCAGTCCACGTGCGAGACCTCGTGGCACCCACACTGCGACGGTTCGAATCACCACACGACCTCACACCTCGCACCCATCTCCTCTCCAACGGTCGCTACACCGTCATGGTCACGGCAGCCGGTTCGGGATTCAGTCGCAGGGGCGATCTTGCCGTAACACGCTGGCGTGAGGACACTACACGCGACTGCTGGGGCAGTTTCTTTTTCCTCCGGGATGTCGAGACGGGTGAAGTATGGTCGGCAGGGTTCCAACCGGCCGGCACCGAGGCAGATAACTATGAGGTCGTGTATTCCGAGGACCGAGCGAAGATCATACAACGACACAGCTCACTGACCATCACCCAGGAGATCGTGGTCTCACCTGAAGACGACGCTGAACTTCGGCGCCTGACAGTCACCAACCTCGAGAACCGCGATCGCGAGATCGATTTCACATCCTACGCCGAGGTCGTGCTCGCTCCTCAAGGCGCAGACTTGGCGCACCCGGCGTTCTCAAATCTCTTCGTTCAGACGGAGTTTGTTCCCCGGCTCGAGACGTTGCTTGCCACCCGGCGCCCGCGCTCTGCCGATGAGCCTCAGGTGTGGCTCGCACACTTGGCCACGGTCCAGGGGGAGACGCTTGGTGAAGCGCAGTACGAGACTGACCGCGCACGGTTCCTCGGCAGAGGCCGAGGAATCCGCACGCCACTCTCGGTGATCGATGGAGGCCCCCTTTCCAACACTGTTGGAGCAGTGCTGGATCCGATCGTGAGCCTGAGGTACCGCGTAACAATCCCGCAGGGCGAAACCGTTCATCTGCTGTTCACCACGTTGGTCGCACCTTCGAGAGACGAAGCACTCGACATTGCCGAGAAGTACAGGCAGCCGGCAACATTCGATCGAGAGAGTTCGTTAGCTTGGACTCAGGCGCAGGTTCAACTCCATCATCTGCGCATGACCCAGGATGAAGCTCACCTGTTCCAGCGCCTGGTCAATCGTCTGATGTACGTGGATCCCACGCTGCGTACGACACCACAGGAGGTGGCAAAGAACCAAGCTGGCCCAACCGATCTCTGGCCCTATGGCATTTCCGGTGACCTCCCGATCTGCCTCGTACGCATCGAGGTCGAGGAAGAGCGCGACGTTGTCAGGCAACTCTTGCGTGCACAGGAGTACTGGCATCTCAAAGGGGTCGCCGCCGATCTGGTAATTCTCAATGCCAAGGAGATATCGTACATACAAGACCTGCAACATTCGTTGGAGGCGATGGTGGAGGCGATCCAATCCGCTATCGGACGTGAGAAACACACTACACACGGAAGTGTGTTCGTGCTCCGGACTGACATCATGCCCCCGCGCGACCAACTACTCCTGCGGGCAGCCGCGCGCGTTGTCATCCTCGCCGGCCAAGGCTCGCTGGCAGATCAGGTCGTTCGACTCCTGCGAACCAGGCCCGGGCCTGTACCGCCGAAGTTACGCTCGCCGCGTGACGCTGATGAGACGGTCGCCCCACCCGATCTACAACTACAGTTCTTCAACGGATTGGGTGGCTTCACGCCCGACGGAGACGAGTACGTCACAGTCTTGGGTAGAGGCCAATGGACTCCGGCTCCCTGGATCAACGTGGTGTCGAACCCGAGGTTCGGGTTCCACGTGTCAGAATCTGGCGCAGGATACACCTGGTCGGAAAACAGTCGTGAGAACAAGCTCACACCCTGGTCGAACGACCCAGTGAGTGACACCCCGACCGAGGTGCTCTACGTGAAGGACGAGGATTCCAACGTGTTATGGGGACCGACCGCGGTTCCCATTCGCGAGGAGGGCTGGCCGTACGTCGTGCGGCACGGACAGGGGTACACACGATTCGAGCACTCTTCTCACGGTATCGATCTGGATCTACTGCAATTCGTGTCTTTGCGAGACCCCGTGAAGATCTCGCGTCTCACTCTGGAGAACCGTTCAAAGAGTACGCGACGGCTATCGGTTACCGCATACACCGAGTGGCTGTTGGGCGTCGAACGAAGCAATGCTGCGCCGTACGTGGTTACGGAAGTGGATTCGGAAACCGGGGCCATGTTCGCGCGCAATCCATGGAACAACGAGTTCGCCCACAGGATTGCTTTCGTGGACATGGGTGGGCGCCAGACATCGTGGACTGGAGACCGCCTCGAGTTTCTGGGCCGCAATGCCAGCTTGGACCACCCCGCATCGTTGGAGCGTGGGCAGGAACTCTCGGGAAAGACTGGTGCCAACCTCGACCCGTGTGCGGTTTTCCAAACGACATTCGAACTCGAACCGGGTGAACGCACCGAAATCCTGTTCCTGTTGGGACAGGCGGAGAGTCGTGCGGAAGCTAGGTCACTCATCGAGCGCCATCGAGCAAGTGATGGCAGTACGGCGTTGCGCGAGGTCCAGGACCACTGGGACAGCGTTCTGGGTGCAGTCCAAGTAGAGACGCCGGATCCCGCCATGAATCTCCTAATGAACCGTTGGCTGTTGTATCAGACTCTCTCGTGTCGAGTCTGGGCCCGCTCGGCGTTCTATCAGTCCGGGGGAGCCTTCGGATTCCGCGATCAACTCCAAGATGTTCTCGCTCTAGTGGTGACCAGGCCCGACATCGCGCGCGCACATTTGCTCCGCGCTGCGGCCCACCAGTTCCGCGCCGGTGACGTGCAACACTGGTGGCACCCGCCAACGGGCCGTGGCGTGCGAACCCGCATTTCCGACGACAGGCTGTGGCTTCCCTATGCAGTGCTGCACTATCTCAGAACCACTGACGATCGGGCCGTACTCGACGAGGAGGCACCATGGCTGGAGGCGTCAGAGTTGGAAGAACATGAGCAAGAGTCCTACTTCCAACCAGCAGAGTCGGAAGACACTGCGACCCTGTACGAACACTGCGCCCGCGCGCTCGATTGCAGTCTCGAACTCGGCGTTCACGGCCTTCCTCTAATCGGCGCCGGCGATTGGAACGACGGCATGAATCGGGTGGGGTGGGAAGGCCGAGGAGAGAGCGTTTGGCTGGGTTGGTTCCTTGATGTCAATCTGAAGGAGTTCGCCCAGGTAGCCGATGGCCGCGGGGAAGCGGCACGGGCTACGCGCTGGCGTGAGGTAGCCGCTGCCATAGAGAAATCGATCGAGCGTGAGGCGTGGGACGGAGAGTGGTATCGCCGAGCATTTTTCGATGACGGTACACCACTCGGTTCGGCTGAGAACGACGAATGCCAGATCGACTCAATCGCCCAGTCTTGGGCCGTGCTCTCCGGCGCCGGCAGCAAAGAGCGCGCACGCCAGGCCATGGACTCGGTAGAGCAGCGGCTGGTCAATAGGCAGGATCGGCTCGTGCAGCTCTTCTCGCCGCCCTTCGATAAGACACGACACGATCCCGGCTACATCAAAGGTTATGTGCCGGGCATCCGTGAGAACGGCGGGCAATACACCCATGCCGCAACCTGGTCGGTAGCTGCTTTCGCGGCACTCGGTGATGGTGACAAGGCCTTCGAACTCTTCAACCTGTTAAATCCTATCCACCATGCCAGTCGTCGGGCAGATGTTCAGCAGTACAAGGTGGAACCGTACGTCGTACCTGCGGATGTCTATTCACAACCACCGCACGTGGGGCGCGGCGGTTGGACCTGGTACACTGGGGCTGCCGGCTGGCTCTATCGTGCCGGCTTGGAGTGGATTCTCGGATTTCACAAACAAGGAAAGACCCTGAGGATAGATCCTTGTATCCCCAAGGACTGGGAGCGCTTCCAGATCACATATCGCTACCACACAACCGTGTATCAGATCACGGTTGAAAACCCGAACCATGTGTCACGCGGCGTGGCCAGCGTCACCCTCGACGATGTACAGCTTCAAACAAACACAACGGATACACTGGTTCCACTGACCGACGACGGCCGGGAACACCGCATTCTAGTGGTTATGGGGTGAATATTACGAAGAGCCGGGCGGTTAATCCGCCCGGCTCTCTACGACGCAGCGTTGTGCTGCAGGTAGACGCGTCTCACACACATTGGGAACTTATGCTCGGCACAACCGAATTGCAATAATCCAAGAGCCATGGGCGCGGTGGGTGCCGACGGTGGGACTTGAACCCACACGGGCATTTGCCCAAGCGTGTGCGAGACGCTCGCGTCTGCCAATTCCGCCACGTCGGCACCACTTCACGATCTGGCGACCGCTGGTGACATCTCACACATGCCACCGTACCGCTGGCTCAACATCGCCTTGCTCGTGTTGAGAGTGGTAACCATAACTGCGCCCGTGGGAGCGAAACCTTGCCGATGTCCTGCAGGGCATTGCGCTCGAGTATGATGATATCGGCATCGCAGCCCTGTGCCAGCTGCCCGGAGTGATTGTTTTCACATCGCGCTCAGTGAGCTACAATGGTTGAGTTCGAGATGCATTGACCTGTGACGAGGAGTGGACAATGGACCTGACCGAAGCGCGCCAATCATTTCCCGGCCTGGCCAATAAAGTGTTCCTCGATGCCGCCGCAGTCAGCCTGACGCCGGTTCAGGCCCGCGCGGGGATAGAGGAGTTTCTCGACCTCGCGGTAAGCGGTGATGCCGGGGACGCTTCTCGCTTGCATCTCGCAATGGATGACATGCGCGGTGAAGCGATTGAGGAGGCCGCCAGACTACTCAACACTCGAGTAGAGAACATTGCCCTGATCGAGAGTACGTCTCACGGGCTCAACATCGCGGCGAACGCCATCCCACTGAATAGTGGCGACAACGTTCTCGTTGCCGATACTGAATATTTGCAGGTCGCGATCCCCTGGTCCAAGAAGGGGGAGTCGATGGGCCTGGAGACCAAGCCGGTTCGATCACACGACGAAGGTGTGCTGACAGCAGACGACTTTGCGGCGGCCATGGACTCGCGAACGCAGGCCGTTTGTGTTTCATCGGTTCAATGGTGTTCCGGATACCGTATGGATATGAAGCCGTTGGCAGAGATCTGCCGGGACAAGGGGATCTGGCTGGTGGTGGACGCCATCCAGGAGATGGGCGCCCTGGAGATAGACCTCGCGTCACAACACGCGGACTTCGTAATCGCCGGCGGACACAAGTGGCTCAACGCACCATTCGGCTGCGGCGTGATGTTCGTCTCCGACCACGCACTCGCCGAACTCGAGCCAGTGTCGCACGGTTATCTCGCCTTAGAGCCTCCTGACGGTGGATGGGGAGCGTATTTCCAAACACCCGACATAACGCCGTACCGTGACTACGTCTTCCCACGCACGGCAAAGAAGTTCGAGATCGCCGGGACCTCCAACTACCCTGGGGCCGTTGGTTTTGGAAAATCATTGAAGCTCGTCAATACGGTTGGCATCAGGAACGCTGAGCGCCACATCCGCAAACTCACCGACCTACTGCATGATGAACTCGACAAGGTGGGCGCTCGAATCGTCACCAAGCGCGATCCGCAACACCGATCGGGCATTACCATCTTCAGGTGCTACGAGGACCGCGCGCGCGACCTTGCCTTGTTGGACAAACTACTGGACGATCGAATCCTGGTATCGATACGGTACACATCCAACATTGGAGGCTTGCGAGTCTCGACCCACTACTACAACTCTGAAGACGACATCATGAAGCTGATCGACGCCATACGACAGCACAGGTAGCGCCGAGCTTTAATGACACACCTTGCGCAGCAGAACCGAGAGACCTTCGGCTCCCGGTTCGGGCTAATGATGACGATGATCGGTGTTGCTGTCGGGTTGGGCAACGTATGGCGCTTCCCGTACATGGTCGGCCGCTTCGGTGGCGCTTCATTCGTCCTGCTCTATCTCGTCATCGTCGCATTCATCGGCATCCCAGCACTCATGGCGGAGTGGACGCTGGGCCGTCATACACGGAGAGGGACACTAGGCGCATTCGAGATAGGCGGGCTCCCTGGTGGCAAGTACGTGGGCTACTTTTTCTTCCTTGTCGTTTTCTGCGCGACAGCCTACTACTCCAATACCCTCGGCTGGGTCGCTTTTCACGGACTGGGACAAGCCGTCTCGATGGTCGGTATCGATCTCGACCCCGCTGCCATTCTTCCACCTGAGAGTGGATTCGATCTGACTAGTTTCGTACTGCAGTCCATAATGACATTCCTGGTTATCGGCCTATGTGGCATGGTACTCGTGAGGGGACTGAGAAAGGGCATCGAACGCGTCAGCAAGTTCATCATGCCCATGCTCTTCGTGATCCTGCTGATTCTGATAGCTCGGTCAGTAACGCTCGATGGTGCCGCGGCAGGACTCGAGTGGTACATCGGCAGCTTCAGCCTCGCGAACGTCAACGGCACCGTCATGGCAGCGGCACTGGGTCAGGCCGTGTTCTCACTATCGCTGGGCGGGACCTTCATGGTCATCTATGGTTCTTACCTTGGCAGCGGTGAGAACATTCCGACCGGTGCTCTTCTCACCGGCATAGGTGATGCAACTGCAGGAGTCCTGGCCGGGCTGGCAATCTTCCCCGCCGTGTTCGCTTTGGGTCTGCAGCCGGACAGTGGACCGTCACTGATCTTCAACACCCTACCTCAGACATTTCAACAGATGCCGCTTGGTGGACTCTTCGGGCTGTTGTTCTTCCTCGGTCTCTTTGGTGCCGCTTTCCTTTCGGACGTGGCGGCTCTGGAGGTACTGATCGGCGGAATCGTGGACAACAGTACGTTGCGGCGCACGAGAGCCGTGATCATAGCATGTGCCGTGGTGGCGTTCTTAGCCGTCCCAACTATGATCAACATGAAGATCTTCTTCCCCTGGGATCTGATCTTCGGGTCGGGGATGCAGACACTGGGAACACTCATGGCCGTGATCACCGCGGCCTGGTGTATCAAGCGGTCGGAAGCGCTCAGGGAACTGGCAAACGAATCGGTGCGACCGTTTCACCGCATCCTCTACTTATGGATGAGGTTTGTCATTCCCGTGGCGGTTCTATTCATCGGTGTGAAATGGTTGCTGGAGGCGGTCTAGGCACGTTGTGAGTCCCGCCCTAGATGTATGGCAGTCGTTTCTTTGCCTTCACCCTGCGACCGTATTCCCTCACCCATGCCTCTTCATCTGATGACAGCGCCCCGGCCTCGAGGGCGCCGAGGTTCTCGTCCAGCTGATCGCGGGTTTTGGGACCGGTCAATACGACATTGACGTGCGGGCTGGTCAGACAGAAGCGGTAACACAACTGGGGGGTGAGTGGAGGAGGTCTTCCGTTAGCGGCTGGGGACCCAGGCCAAGCTGGCATTTTGAGGCCTTTGATCGGCTTGAGCAGTTGGCGCCATGACGTGGCGGTGTAGGCGATCACCGAGGGTTGTCGCTGCTCGAGATATGGGAAGATGTCCTGTTCGGCACCGGGGTGCTTTGCGTTGTAACGGATCATGAACAAGTCGAGGATCGAGTCACGTGCCAGTTTGCCAGCGCGCACCCGGTCATGGATGCTGGTGCCGAGCGCCTTCACCTTGCCTTCCTGCTGCAACCGCACCAGCTCATCCTGAATCCGTGGCGTAAAGCGGGAAACACGGCCCAGCCACCCCACTAACAGCACGTCGATCTGGTCGATCCCCAATAGACGCAGCGCCTTCTCCGTACCCTTGCGAACCTGACCGGCAGTTATGATGGTACCGTAGGTTCCCGTATACGCCGCCACCACGTGGCGCTCGCGCTCACGCCGCAACAGGTCCTTCAGCACTGGCGTCACTTTCTTGAAATGCGGACTCCACAGCCAGAACCCGACTCCCTGGTCGGCCGCATGCTGGATGTCGCTCGTCTGCAGGCCGTAGTTACCTGCCACACCAATTCGCAACACACGCTTGCCAACTTGAGGTAGGTCGGTGTGTGTGAAAGAGGTGCCGCCCGCTTGATCGCTCATGTCATGTCTCGTGATGGCTTGGTTGAGGGCTGTTCCACAAAGTGCAGTTGCCATAGCCGTATCGGTGGCGGACGCGTCACTTGCCGCGTTGGCGATCGAGCACGGGGCAACGCTTTGTACAAGCGACCGGGACTTCGCTCGGTTTGCCGACCTCAGGACGGTGAATCCGACGGAAGGATGAGCATCCAGGCCCGCTTCTTATTCCGACTGCAGCCCCTCCACAAACCGCACTAGACCCTCGAACGCAGCTAGTATGTCCTTCGTGTTCAGCTGAATCGGCGGTGGATAGCGGAAGATCCGGTTGCGATAGGCCGCGAGTAATAACAACTGATCGCGTCCTGTGGCGTCGAGGGTAACTCCGATCGCTTCCTGCGCGCTCACACGAGAGCGGCGGCATGAGAACCGGCGGTCTTCCCAGCCGCGGTGCATTCCGGGACTGACACACTCGAGTTCCTCGGCGCTCAGCAGATCGACGATGTCGGTGAACTGCAGTGAGTTGGGAATGCTGATCGCGTCACGGTAGGTATCTACTTCCGGGTTGGGCGTATCCAACAACACACCGATGGTCGCCGGGAAGTGATCCTTGATCGGCTGCAGTTTCTGTATGGTGAAGATCTCGGCTGAGCGGAGTCCCAGATCCAGGGCCTCGCACAGCGAGATGAGGTCTTCGCTGGCGGTCTTGCGCGCCTCGAGCGCACCGTTCCAGAGTCGCTTGGCTTCTTCTTCAGGGCTCAGATCTATGACTTCGGGTAGTTGCGTCATGGTGACACCTGTTGGTACCTCGAGTCGCGGCTGAAGTAGTACCTGGCTGTTACCGGGTGGAGTCCCGCGCCACGTAACCCTCTCCCAGTGCGCTGTTGAACGTGGCACGGGTTGTCTCTGGAACGTGGCACTGTCTGCATCTGGTGCGCTCCGGGTGGCTCGTAACGATCTCTTCCCTCGCTCCCGGTCCAGCATGACACGCAACACAGTTACTGCGCATGAGCGTGCGATGGGGGATGGTGGGTGGCGAGATCGGATTCAGACGGCCGCCCGGCCTCAAGTCTTGTTCCAGACCAACGAACTCACTAGCTACGAAAAATCCATCGTCGGCCACGAAGACGTGACACTGACGGCATCTTACCGTCTGGCCGACCTCCCTCGTGCCAGCGTGCGGAGAGGCCGGTGCGTAGCCCACGCCCTCCACGGATATACCCTGTGAGTCGTGGCAGGCACTGCAGGCAGCACCGAAATCATCGTGCGGGACAATCGGCGGCGCACCGTCGTATGCACGTCGTTCCGCGCGGACGCTGGCGGCAGACTTCACCGCCCCGTCAACTCCGGGAACGTTGACCCATCTCTCCCCACAGCCGCCCATCAAAAGCGCAGCCGCGGGCAGCAGAAATCCGATCAGATGTGTTCGATTCGAACCGCGCATTTTTTGAAATCCGGTTCCTTACTGATGTTATCCATTGCGTCGAGCGTGAGCACGTTCGCGAGCTTGGCCTCATCGAAGAACGGAATGAACGTCGACCCTCGCGGTGGTTTGCCGCGGCCGTCGACCTTGGCCGGTAGCTCGAGGCTACCACGCCTACTCACCACACGAACCATGTCACCCGACTTGATGCTCAGTTCACTTGCATCGGCCCGGTTGATCTCCACGTACGCGTTCGGAGCCGCCTGGTGCAGCTGCTTCACACGGCGTGTCATGGAGCCGGTGTGCCAGTGCTCCAGGATGCGGCCGGTGCAGAGCCACATGGGATACTCGTTGTCGGGCGACTCTGCGGCTGGGTGCCAGGGACGCAACCAGAACGCGGCTCGCTCGCCATAGCCCTTGGCCTTGTAGAAGTGGACGCCACGACTCTTCTTGACGTAAGGATCGTAACCCGCGGCATAACGGTAGCGGGTCTCCTGGCCGTCGACCACCGGCCACAACATGCCCCGCGTCGCCTTGATCTGATCGTACGACGCAAGGTCCTTCCCAATGCCGAGCCCGAACTGGCGATACTCCTCGTACATCGGCTTGTGCCAATCGTCTTCGGGCCAGGGGAACAGGTGTCCCATTCCCATTCGCTTGGCTGCTTGGATCACCTGCCACGCGTCTTCCGTAGCTTCACCCGGCGGATCCACCATCTTCTCCCAATGTTGCGTGCGGCGCTCCGAGTTGCCGAACACGCCCTCGCGCTCGACCCACCCGGCAGTCGGCAGCACCAGGTCGGCCACCTCTGTTGTGGCTGTGGGATAGATGTCGCTTACAATGAGGAAAGTGCCGTCATCCGGACTGCGCTCGATGCGACTCAAATTGGGAACAGACTGCCACGGGTTCGTGGTCTGTACCCACATCACCTTCACATCACCGCGCATGAACGCGCGGAACATGTCCATCGTGTGGTAGCCCGGCCGTGCCGGAATCGTACCTTCCGGTATTCCCCAGATCCTTTCTGCCTTGGCACGATGCTCCGGGTTGGTCACGAACAAGTCAGCCGGCAACCGGTTCGCCAGCGTGCCCACTTCCCGCGCGGTACCGCATGCCGAAGGCTGCCCGGTGAGGCTGAAAGGGTTCGAGCCCGGTCGCGAGATCTTGCCGGTGATGAGATGTAGATCGGTGATGAGATTGTTCATCCATGTGCCACGGACATGTTGATTCACACCCATGCACCACAGGCTGACGGTACCACGTCCCGGGTCGCCGTACATCTCAGCAAGCGCGTGTATCTGTTGTTCCTGCACTCCGGACATCTCACTCGCTCGAGCCGGCGTGTAATCGTCCAGGAAGCGTTCCAACTCTGCGAACGACGACTCACGTCCCTGGTCGCGGAA
>JAUVRV010000280.1 GCA_030597435.1 Gemmatimonadales bacterium
ATCTTGCGGATCCGGTCGGCCTTGTATGCCGGTGCAAAGGTCGGGTCGCCGGGATTGGCCAGCACATAGTGACACGAATCGGTACACAAACCGCAGTGCACGCAGGCCACCAACGAACCGGTTATCTGGCGGTTGAGCTTCTGGCCCATTCGTTCGATGAGCTGCTCGGCCTTGTGCGATCTAGTCTTGGTTGCACTCATGGATATTCTCTTTCCGTAGCTTCGTGGTCCCGTTATCCACGCTGGAGTGGATAGACACCCCTGTAACCCATGCTCTTGCCGAAGTAGTAGCGCGTGAACGGGTAGTAGAGGTAATGCGATATCTTGCTGAACGGCACGTAGATCAGGAAGAACGCCGTCAGGATGAAGTACGTGATCAGATGCCACTCAGCGCCTGCAGTCTGATTCGGGACCGCCAACCAGGCGAAGAGAAACCATACCGTCAGTAGCACCAGCGAGAAATAGTCGTCCGGCGAACTCAGGGCGCGCATGTATGGGTCCGACACACGACGTATGATTCTCAGTACACCGACAACGAATGCCGCGCCGATCACAATCCGCAGCAGCAACACGGCGGTCTGACTCTCCAGTAGCTGCGGTGCGTAAGGAATGACGAACGAGAGCCCGATGGCGGCGGTGACCCCCAAGTGGAAGGCAACGAACTGGGCGTACAGGAAGGGTTTCTTGCGAGTACTCTCCATGGCCCAAGGCATCACTATGTTGGCCCACGAGTAGACGATTCCCTTCGCCTTCGTCGTATCGAGCGACCCGGTGGGTGCCTGGCGTTCAGTACCCGCCTTGTGACGCAAGAACCAGATGATGCGCATGACGTACACAAGCGTCATGAATCCCAGCGCCACCTCTTGCAACGTATGTGCGGAAAAATGCAGCGTTTCAGACATTTCTCGTTCTCTCGGCTAGCCCAGTGCGCCTAACGCGTTCTGGAAGGTGGTGTATTGGCGTGTGTCGAGCACGCAAATCACGACATCCTTGATCACGGTCGACCCCTGTAGATGCTGCGTGATTGTGTCGACCATTACCTTGGCGCAGAGTTCGGGTGGTATCCCGTAGAACCCGGCTCCCATGGCAGGGAAAGCCAAGGTCTCCACTGCTTTTTCCTCAGCACGTTTCAGCGAGTTGAGAACCGTGGTCCGCAGTTTGGACTCGGTGTCCTCTTCCCGGAACTTCGGGCCTACAGCGTGGATGATGTGGTTTGCTTTGAGGTTCCCGGCTCCGGATACGACCGCCTCACCCGCCGCGACCGGTGCCAGGTTCTCCAGTTCTTGCTGAATCGTGGGGCCACCTCGTACCGATATGGCTGTTCCGAATCCCGATCCCAGGGCGAGATCGGATTGTGCGTAAAAGACGAACGCGTCCACATCCAGATCGGTGATGTCATCTTTGATGAGTTGGATCACGCTTTGGTTGATTCGTGTGCCCTGAGAGACTGCTTCTGGCATAGCGACCGCTCCTCGGCGGCTGGTCTTTGGCGAGTATTCAGTGGATCGCCATTGCAGTTCCGATCGAACGATCCGATCCCGAAGACCGAGAAACCCTGGTGGCTCCGCGGCGGGACAGGGTGGCTAGCTGCAATAACGACTACGACTTAAGATGGCTGGGGTCTGCTGAAGTTATCCTGAAGATTGGGTGAAATCGTACCTCATGGTGAAGTACCATAGTACCGTGTCCGGACGGAGCGTTCATAAATGAAACGCCACGCCAGGCCGTACGTACGTCATATACAAAGACGAGGGGCCGTCCACGACGACCCCTCTGTATGGCCAGCCCCTGGGCCCAGCGTGCTGCCACGCTAGGCCACAAGACATACGCTTAGTCAGATCAGCAGTGGCGCAATCACCAGGCTCACCACGGCCATGAGCTTGATGAGGATGTTCAATGACGGACCCGCGGTGTCCTTGAAGGGGTCACCCACGGTATCGGCCACCACGGCTGCCTTGTGAGCATCAGAGCCTTTGCCGCCGAAATTGCCTGCCTCGATGTGCTTCTTGGCGTTGTCCCAGGCACCTCCAGCGTTGGCCATGAATAGCGCCATCAGGACACCCGTTGACGTGACACCCGCCAGCACGCCGCCCAGCATGGCGGTGCCACCGATAAAGCCGACCAACACGGGAACGGAAACGGCAAGTAGTCCCGGTAGGATCATCTGCTTGATTGCGGCTGCGGTGGCGATGTCTACGCAACGACGGAAGTCGGCCGTGGCCTTTCCTTCCATCAAGCCCTCGATGGTCTTGAACTGGTGACGCACCTCTTCGATCATCGAGAATGCAGCCTTACCAACAGCTTCCATCGCGAAGCTCGAGAACAGGAACGGCATCGCAGCTCCGATAAAGATGCCGACCATGACCTTTGGCACCATCACATCGATCGCCTCGAGACCCACCGTGGTTGTGAATGCGCTAAACAGCGCGAGCGCTGTCAGGGCGGCTGAACCAATAGCGAAGCCCTTACCGATGGCTGCAGTAGTGTTGCCCACGGCATCCAGCTTGTCTGTGCGAGCGCGGACTTCGGGCCCCAGTCCCGCCATCTCCGAGATACCACCAGCATTGTCGGCGATCGGACCATAAGCGTCGACGGCCAACTGGATTCCGGTGGTCGATAGCATGCCGAGTGCCGCAATGGCGATACCGTAGAGTCCGGCCGTCTCATATGCGATCAGCACAGTTGCGCAAAGTGCAACGATGGGAGCAGCCGTGCTTCTCATGCCAAGCGCCAATCCGGCGATGATGTTCGTGGCCGCACCGGTCTCGGACGCCTTGGATATGCGCTGAGCCGGCTTGCGGTTCTCAGCCGTGTAGTACTCTGTGATGAGTCCGATCGCGACACCGCCAGCGAGACCGGCGATCGTTGCCCAGAACACACCCATGGAGCTGTAGTCCTTACCGTCAAGACTCCAGCTCTCGGGCAGTACCATCCGGATCACAAAATAGGATAGGATCAGCATGAGGATGCCAGCACCAAAGGTGCCCATGTTCAACGCTGCCTGTGGGTTGCCGCCTTCTTTGGTACGGACTAAGAATGTACCCGCGATGGAGACAACGATGCCGATTCCAGCGAGAATTAGTGGAAGGAACACTGCACTGAGACCATCGAATCCATCGTTCATCATGGCTGGAATGAACGCGGCACCGAGAATCATGGATCCCACGATCGAGCCGATATAGGACTCGAACAGGTCAGCACCCATGCCCGCAACGTCCCCCACGTTATCGCCCACATTATCGGCGATCACAGCTGGGTTCCGCGGATCGTCCTCGGGAATGCCGGCCTCGACCTTACCCACCAGGTCGGCACCCACGTCCGCTGCCTTGGTGTAGATACCGCCGCCTACGCGAGCGAAAAGCGCGATCGACGATGCGCCCAACGAGAATCCTGTCACCACCTGCAGCAAGCGTGGCCAGTCCCAACCAGCATCACCGATGAACATGTTGTAGTAGACGATCATGAGAACGCTGATGCCGATTACGGCGAGGCCCACCACAGACATCCCCATCACCGTACCGCCCGAGAAAGCCACGTGGAGGGCACCGTTCAGGCCCTCGCGGGCCTTGCTGGTGGTCCGCACGTTGGCCTTGGTGGCTATCTTCATGCCGAAGAAGCCGGCAAGACCCGAACAAACGGCACCCAGCACGAATGAGACTCCGATCAGCCAGTGGCTGTTCTCCAGGTTAGCATTGCCTGCTGCGAGCAGCACGGCTACGATCAGCACGAAGATCGCGAGAACTTTGTACTCTCTTGCCAGGAAGGCCATGGCACCTTCGTGAATATGCCCGGCGATCTCCTGCATTTTCTCGTTGCCTGCATCCTGCTTTGAGACCCATGCAGATTTCACCAGTGCGAACAGCAGGGCGAGGACGCCCGCCGCCGGTATGAGATAGAACCAACTCCCCATTTCCCACTCCTTTCACTACGTCACAGGGTTGCTGTCCAGAATATCGACTGTGAACGAGCTTGTACTGCGCCTCACGATATGGGCGGGCCCAGCTGGAAGGCGCTGGACGGGCCAGTGAACCGCGCGTTTCGGTGGACGAAGTATACAGCCTTAGAGGGAGTATTGAGACAATCAAACCCCTAAAGAGATCCTGAATGTTTCTTGAAGATGCAGCAAGACGTCAGGCGAGTTTCTCCAGAACCCGGGCCACGACGTCGTCCGGTGTGCCCGACCCATCAACCGTCACAAGGACGCACGCCGTCTTGTAGTAATCAACTATCGGCATCGTTTCACTGTGGTAGATCGCGAGACGCTCCTTGATCGCCTCCGGCTTGTCATCATCTCTTTGGTACAGTTCACCGCCACACTTGTCGCACACCCCGTCTTGCTTGGGCGGCACGAAAGTGAGATGGAAGATCGTGCGGCAGTCGCGACATTGACGCCGGCCTGACAGCCGTTCGAGAGACACCTCTTCGGGTACGTCGATCAGTACGGCCGAGTCTATGGTCGTGACCTTGGAAAGGGCCTCGGCCTGGCTCAGGTTGCGTGGAAAACCGTCGAGCATGAAGCCATTCGCGCAGTCGTCCCGGGCGATTCTCTCCTGCACCATGCCGCAGGTCACGTCGTCAGGAACCAGCTCTCCGCGGTTCATGTACTGCTGAGCTTTCTTCCCAAATTCCGTCCCTTCTTTGAGTGCCTCTCGGAACATGTCACCCGTCGAGATATGCGGCACCTCATATTGGTCCTTGATCTTGCCGATAACGG
>JAUVRV010000021.1 GCA_030597435.1 Gemmatimonadales bacterium
ACGACAATACCGAGATCAGCCATCAAGCTCGGGCCGAACTTGTTGAGCGGCAGGGCCCTGATTTCACATACTGGTCGTTAGTGGGAGATCGTACGCCGCCATTGGACTATCGTAGGCAGGAGTGAAGGAGGGGAAGGAGATGAAGCGGATGAGGGAGACGTGGGCTGAGGGTGCGAGTGGCGAGGTCCAACACGAACGATATGGAGGTGTCTAGACGATGAAGACACGTTGCGAATGGTGTCTCGGACCGATCTCATGATGGCATACCATGATGAAGAGTGGGGCGTCCCTCTCCATGACGACCGAAAACTGTTCGAGTTCTTGGTGCTGGATGCGTTCCAGGCGGGTCTCAGCTGGTCCACGATTCTGAACAAGCGAGCCAACTTTAGAGGAGCTTTTGACGGCTTTGACGCGGCCAAGATTGCCCGATATACCAAGCGCAAGACCGAGAGCCTGTTGGCTGATGCGGGCATCGTACGGAACCGGCTCAAGGTGCTTGCAGCAATCAGCAACGCCAAGGCCTTTCTTGATATCAAGGCAGAGTACGGTTCGTTCGATGACTTCATCTGGCAATTCGTAGATCGCAAGCCACGACATAACAAATGGAAGTCTCTGAAGCAGATTCCTGCCAAGACAAAGCAATCGGATGCCATGAGCAAGGCGCTGAAGGATCGGGGCTTCAAGTTCGTTGGCTCAACGATTTGCTATGCTTTCATGCAAGCCGCTGGGATGGTGAACGACCATGTGGTGGGGTGTTTTCGCTATGCTGAGATAGGGCGGATGGCGAATAGCGGGGAGTGAGCCGACACTGTTGCATAGGTCCTCATTTGGTGTACCGTTAGTGAGTCTTACACGCCGTCAACGTCCCGAGGACTACCGTGAGTGATGCAACGACCAAGCAGCGCCTGCTGCTGGTAGACTGGGTAGTTGCTGGATACAACCTGGTATTTGGCCTCATCTGGCTGTCGCAGGCTGCCAAAATCTCATTCGCATTGGTGCTTGCCATGGCGCACCTGGTTGGATTGGTGCTGCCGTGGCTGCTGGCGAGAGCGCCCGCCGAGTTGTCCCAGCCGATGAAGACACTACGAGTGGTTTACCCTCTCCTCTTCCTAGCTGTTTTTTGGCCGGAACTCGATCTCCTGCGCCCGGTACTGGCGCTGCAGAGCGGTGATGCGCCCGTCGCAGCCCTGGACCTGCTGGTTTTCAGGGTGCCGATTCATGATATCTGGATGCCCAATATGGCGGCGGTCTGGTTCAGCGAGTTGATGTACTTCGCTTACGAGGCGTATTACCTGTTGGTGTTCGCGCCACCTTTGGTCCTACTGATCCAGCGCCGTCATGATGCACTAACTGATGCCACTTTCCGACTGGTGCTAGTCTATCTCATCTGCTTTGTGATCTACGCAGCGTTTCCGGTTGACGGTCCACATTTCCTGCATGAGCCGTTTCAAGGACCTCATACCTCAGGGTTCTTCTACGGAATCAACCAGACTTTCCAGGCCGCTGGCGACTCGCTGGGTTGCTCGTTTCCCAGCTCGCACGTGGCGGCGGCAGTGAGTGCAGCATACATAGGATGGCTGTACTTTCCACGTTGGGTGGCCGTCATCATGGCGATCGAGGCTCTCGGGATCACTCTGGCTACAGTCTACACGCAGAATCACTATGCGATCGATTCGCTGGCCGGTCTCGTGTTGGCTCTGCTGGTCCAACTTTGGCTGGTACCAAAGCTGTATGTCAGATTCGGCTCGCCAACGGAAACACACGTGCAACCGGCTCGAGAGGGAGCCTGAAATACGACCAAAGTCGAATATCTACTGGAGATTTCATATATGCCTGAAGCCGACTCGTCCGAACTGAAAAAGGACTACCACCTCGACAATCCCCAAGAGAGTGACGCTTTCTTTCTCAAGGGATCCAACTCCTACGACTGGGGATTCAAGAACAGACTAGCGCGGGTGTTCAATCCGGAGTCAGGGAAGACCGTGATGTTGGCGTTTGACCACGGCTACTTCCAGGGCCCCACGACCGGTCTGGAGCGGATCGATGTGACTATCCTGCCGCTCGCTCAATACGCCGATGCATTGATGCTTACTCGTGGTGTGCTACGGTCGCTCATTCCACCAGCACTTACCAACTCGATCGTATTGCGATCGACTGGAGGGCCGAGCATTCTGAAGGAACTGTCCAACGAACGGCTGGCGGTTAGCGTTGAGGATGGGGTTCGCTTGAATGTCGCTGCCATGGCTGTGCAGATCTATATCGGTGGGCAGTACGAAACGCAGACGGTCCACAACATGACCCGCCTGGTTGACATGGGAAATCGGTACGGCATCCCGGTACTCGGAGTGACCGCTGTAGGTAAGGAACTCACACGCGATGCACGCTACATCGGTCTCGCAACGCGCATCTGCGCTGAGTTGGGTGCTGCGTTCGTCAAAACCTACTTTGTTCCCGGATTTGAAACTGTCACAGCGGCGTGCCCGGTTCCAATAGTGATCGCCGGAGGCAAAAAGCTGCCCACATTGGACGCCCTCCAGATGGCGTATGACGCCATCGACCAAGGTGCTTCCGGTGTCGATATGGGTCGCAACATCTTCCAGTCCGACGCACCTATTGCGATGATCAGGTCAGTGCGGGAGGTCGTGCACAACAGGATGAAGCCGCAAGAAGCCTACGAACTCTATAGTACACTCAAGAACGAAGCAGCATAGCGTCGTACCACGGGGACGACAAAAACATACACCCTGCTCGGACATCATGAAGAACTGTTGGAACGACAAGGAAATCGATGGTGTCGCGATAACGCTGGACGGTCCTGATCGGTTCGACCTGCGCCAACGGGTTTACTCCGCTCGATTGCTCGGCTCGGAGCCCGATCTGGTACTCCATGGTGGCGGCAACGTTTCAGTCAAGACCTCGCTGCCGAACGTGTTCGGAGAAGCCGCACCCGTATCCTTCGTGAAGGCCTCCGGCCAGGACATGGCAACGATCGAGGAGACGGGCTTCGTTGCTCTGGATTATGAGTACCTCGTGAGATTGGCCAACATCGAGTTCATGAGCGACGAGGCCATGCGGGACGAGTTGGCGCTGCATCTCGCTCGGCCGCACGAGAAGTTGCCGTCGATCGAGGCGTTGATGCACGTGTTCCTGGCCCCGAAGTACATCGATCACACCCACCCCGCATCGATTCTTGCACTAACTAATCGTAAGGACGGAACGCAGTGGGTTGCTGATGCACTGGGGAGCAACGTCGCTGTCATTCCCTACGTGAAACCGGGCTTTCAGCTTGCAAGGACCGTTGCCGGGGCCTTCGAGAGCGATCGGAATAGTGATGGCATGGTTCTGATGCATCATGGGCTGATCACCTGGGGTGAGACTGCGCGCGAAGCGTACGACAAGACGATCGAGCTGGTGAGTCGAGCAGAGAAACACTTGGCGCGGACCAAGACCAAACATCGCATAGCTCCTGCCGGCGAAGCGTCTGTTCAGCAGGCGACCAAGCACTACCGTGAGATTGCGCCGGTTCTGCGGGGGATGATGATCCGCAATGCCCGTGGCATGGGGACGCTAGGCGAACGCGTCATCCTACGACCACTCATAAGTGATGAGATCCTGGGGTTCCTCGAGTCCGCCACCGGACGTGAGCTTGCATTCGAGTCTCCGTTGACACCCGACAACCTGATTCGTACGGGTGTGCGTCCACTGTGGATCGAGACTGATGACGTCGAGGACATGACTGAACTCGGTCGGAAGTTCGACGAGGCCATTGGAACATTCTCTCGAGAGTACGCTAGCTACATAGAGCGCAACGCCGGATCGGATCGTTCTCGGGGTGCCAGCCCAAAAACCGTGATGTTCCCTGGTGTTGGTATCGCTTGTGCCGGATGTGACGTTCGAGAAGCTGACATAGCGCGTGACGTTACTGCACAGACGCTGCGGGTCAAAGCCACGATCGCCGAGACAGATGGGCAGTACCATGGCCTAACAGAGGATCAACTCTATGCGATGGAATACGATCCGTTTCAGCAAGCCAAGCTGCAGCGACAGGAGCGTGCGCTGCCGTCCGGTACAATCGCACTGGTGACGGGAGCCGCAGGTGCGATCGGCTCTGGCATCTGCGATAGACTGCTGCAAGAAGGCGTGCACGTTGCGGCCACGGACCTTGGCGGAGAACGACTCGATAGCATGGTTGGCAACTTGGCCAAGGAGCATGGCAGCCGGGTGTTGGGTGTGCCACTGGACGTAACGAGCGAAAACGCAGTGGTCCAGGGGTTTGAGTCTGTTGTCGAAGCATGGGGTGGCTTGGACCTGCTGATTGTCAACGCAGGGCTTGCCCACGTATCAACGCTGTCCGAAATGGATCTTGCCGCCTTCAGGCGTCTCGAGCGGGTGAACGTCGAGGGCGTGCTCTTGCTGTTCCGTCATGTCGCGCGACTCTTCAAGCGGCAGGGCACGGGCGGTGATGTCGTGGTTTTATCCACCAAGAACGTCTTCGCCCCCGGCGCAGGATTCGGTGCGTACAGTGCCACCAAAGCCGCATGCCACCAACTGGCTAGGATCGCCAGTCTGGAGCTGGCCGAGCTGGACGTACGGGTGAACATGGTGTCACCAGATGCCGTTTTCTCTCATGGGGATCGCAAATCCGGTCTCTGGGCCGAGGTGGGCCCTGACAGGATGCAGGCACGAGGGCTGGATGAGGCCGGCCTCGAGGAGTATTACAGGAACCGCAACCTGTTGAAGGCAAAGGTCACGGCCGAGCACGTGGCCAACGCCGTCATGTTCTTCGCCACACGGCAAACTCCGACCACCGGAGCGACGATTCCGGTGGACGGAGGATTGCCTGATGCTACGCCGCGCTGAAACTACATCTCAAACACGATTGTCCGGCCTCTAGATGAGTATCAGTCACCCCCAGGCCACTTCTCCTTCACCACACGATCAATCGGGAGCTGGCTGGTGATTGGTCGTGTCGCCTCACGCGTTCTGAGGTTGAATCGATGGCCCGGGGCCAGAAAGTAGAACAGTCCCCCGGAGTCCAGTTGGCTTTCGTGGTCGTATATGGCCACGTAGCCCTGACCGATCACCTCGAAGCGGTCGCCCTGGACGACTATCGCCGTGTTTTCGTCGATACCGATGCCCAGCAGTTCCGGGTGGGCTTCGATGATCTCGATCAAATCGAACTGCCGGTTCCGCCTCAAGACGTGCTGATCGATGGCGCTGTTCTTGAGGAACCCCATCCCCACCTCATGATCACCCATCATGATCGTGTTGGTTCTGGTATCACCACGCGCCAGGTAGGATCCTTGAATCGTTGCCCCTGCCGATGAACCGCCGATTACGCCGCCCCGTTCGAGTAATGCCCACAGTTCTTCATGAACCCGGGTGTCGAGGTAGGAATCAGCCAGGCGCCACTGTCTACCACCGGAGAACCATACGCCGCGGGCGTTCTTGAGCGGTGCAATGAATTCATCCGAATTGGCCACGGCTCGATCTGTGGTGTGGAGTACGGTTAGGTCGGTCGCTCCCGCTGCCTTGAACTGTCGAAGACCACCCCAATACTGATCGTATTCATCGCCTCCACCGGCAGTTGGGATGACCACTATCGGGGCGTCGGGACCGCCAGCCAGATTCAGGAAACGCTCCACTATGGCTTGATCCCGCATCGCACCTCCCACAATGACCAGGGCTCCGTTAGGAGGACCGACCTCCTGGGCTGGGATACCGGTGGTGACGAGAGCGATTAGGAAGAGCGTACTTGCGAGGTAACGTATCATCACGGCATGTTCTCCTTCGGATGTCGGCTGTCAATCAGTGTGCTCGAACGATATGGTCTGGCGGAGGACATCGCCAGCAGTGGATGTCAAACGCAGCTTGAGTGACACCCAACCCACAAGGCCTACTATGGATTATGACATCGTAACATTTGACTGCTACGGGACGCTGATCGATTGGGAAACCGGCATCGGTGAGGCCATAGCGGCAGCCGCTCGTGACGATGATGTTCTGCTGGGGCGAGATCAGATCGTGCGGGCCTACCACGAAGTGGAGCCCACGGTGGAGGCAGCCGATTACAGGCCCTACAAGGAGGTGCTGCGGGATACCGCGATCGGAGTTGCTCAACGACTCGGGTGGGATCTCGCGGCCGAGCAAGCCAGATTCTTGGCCGACAGCGTGTCGCGATGGCCTGCCTTCGCTGACACCAACCCGGCACTGGAGCAGATGAAGGCAAGTGGCTACAAGCTGGGGGTACTCTCCAACGTAGACGACGACTTGCTGCGGCTGACTCTCAACCACTTCACGGTCGAGTTCGATCTCCTGGTCACCGCTGAGCAGGTCAGGTCTTACAAGCCGGCGCACGGCCATTTCCAGCGGGCGCGTGATGCGATCGGCGATAAGCGTTGGCTCCACACAGCCCAGAGCTACTTTCACGACATTGTGCCTGCGTGCGAGCTGGGTATTCCAGTCGCATGGGTGAATCGCAAGGCGGAAGCGCCGTGGGGCGAGGCACGGGCTGACTGCGAAGTGGCCACATTGAACGAATTGACTGCTCGGCTGTGTGGGTGATGCCGGTGAGTAGGGTTGTGGCTGTCTCTGCTGCTGCGGTCTGCGTACGCGGCCGACTGCGGGTACCTGAAAGGCCGACGGTGCAAGTTGTCGTGCCGTTCAATATCTTCCTATCGTAGTCCACCCGGTTAGGTGAGGAGGCGACGGCGCACTCATGGACGAGGTCTTGTTGCAGACCTTCAGAAGTCTGGCCGAGGAAGTCCGCACCGGATTCAGGGAGATGAAGGAAGCCTCGGGCGAACTCCGTGTGATTCACGGCTATCTGGAGTCGAAGGACACAGTAGGGGCCTACCGTTCTCTGTGCCTGCCGGTCAGACGAGCCTACAAGGATTCTGACCGCGTCAGCTTGAAGCATACCCGCAACGAACTGCGTCAGTCGTCAGAGCCCGAAGTGCCGGAGCGATTGTCTCGGGTTGCAGCCAAGTACGACAAGATTCTTCGGTACCTCGATTCCTCTACGACCCTAAACGACCGACAGATACCTCATCGTGAGGTTTTCGAGGCGTGGCTCGACGTCTCGATCTTCGGAGACTTTGCCGGGAAGGACAGAAAGTACCAGGCACTACTCACCGAATGCGGCAAGGCGGTGGAGGGGATTGCCGTTCGCCTGACCGAGATGATCGGTAACCACGTGTTGGAGTTGGATGACATTGTGGCCGACGTACTCGGTCAGGAACGGAAGGCTTGACCAAAGATGACGCGTGTGAGAAAAGGGAATACAAATGACCTACCGTAGAACGTTTCTCAAACAGCTTGGAACTGTTGCGGGCGTATCGGCATTCGGAAGACTGCTGGATGTGCAAGAGGCGTTCGCAGCACAGCTTCCGGTGAGTGCGCTCGACGAGTCCAACTCTTCGTCATATGCTCTGCTCAGAGAGCGCTACATGCTCGATTCCGAGATCACCTACTTCAACCACGGTTCAATAGGAACGATTCCGCGTTTGGTGCACGAGGCACACGTGGGCTACCTGAGAGTGTGTGAGTCGAACCCGTGGTTGTATATGTGGGGTGGGGAGTGGGAGGAGCCGCGCGCGAGGGTGCGTGAGAAAGCGGCAGCTACGTTCGGGTGCGATCCAGCCGACATGTGCATCACGCACAATACCACAGAGGGATTCAGCACTGTTGCGAATGGGTTGGCTCTAGGGCCAGGAGATGAGGTCGTCTTCAGCTCCTTGAATCACTCCGGTGCCGGAGTGTGCTGGTATCACAACGCACCGCTCAAGGGATTCACGGTCAAGGAATTCGAGTTTCCGGTGCTGGATGTTCGCGACATGAGTGTGGATGACGTGCTCAATCTGTACGATCAGAACATCTCCAGTAGCACACGGGTGCTGGTTCTCCCTCATATTGACAACGTCGTCGGCCTGGTCCATCCGGTGAAGGAGATCGCTCAGCTGGCGCGGGACAAGGGGGTGGAGATCGTCGCCGTTGACGGAGCGCAGTCGGTGGGGATGTTGGAACTGAACGTAAGCGATCTGGGTGTGGACCTATACTGTGCCAGTCCCCACAAGTGGCTCCAGTCCCCCAAGGGCTTGGGACTCATGTACATGAGGCGCGAGTTGCAGGACGCCGTCCACCCCATGTGGGTCACCTGGGGTCAAGCACGGTGGCGTGACTCAATCCGCAAGTTCGAGGACTACGGCACGCGCAATCTCCCGGAACTGATCACACTCGGCGATGCTATCGACTTTCAGCTCAGCCTCGGTACAAAGGCGAAGGTGGATCGTTACCGCCATCTGTGGGAGGTCTTCCGTGCGGCGGCCCTGGAGTCAGATCACGTAATCTGGCGCTCGCCTGACACCTGGCCCATGTCGGCATCGCTGTTTGCCGTCGAGGTCAGAGACAAGGTTAGTACCGAGGTTTCCCAGTCCATGTATCAAGACCATGGTTTCGTGTTCCGTCCCTTCAGAACGCAAGGTCTGAATACGCTGCGCATCTCGCCTAACGTTTATAACACGGAAGACGAGATAGCACGGTTCTTCGAGCTGACCGCGAGGCTGTAGGGGTGGAGTGGCCTTAGCGTTTCGGGCGCTTCTTGGGCTTTCTGAGGACCCGTGGGTCAGGACCGGTATCGCACCATGGATCGGGTGGCCTGACCGGTTCGGGATCCTTCGGTAAATCCGGAGTGCAGGGCGGTCGTCGTGATCCCGGCCGCTTTCGGAGGATCCCGCCGGTGAAAATGTCGGATATTCGTAGCATTGGTCTACTCCTTTACTGATGCTACTACCTCTACGTAACCAACCCACCCTTTGCTTCAGGCCCGCACGTCTCGGGTTTCCGCTTATCAGCCTGCTTCACTCTCCTGCTGAAACACGATGTTGCCACCCACCACGGTGAGCAGAATGGAACCGTTCAGCAACTCTCCCGGGTTCGATTCTACCACCGCTAGGGGGTCAACGTCCATCACGGTGATGTCGGCCCAGCGCCCGGGAGCGAGTACTCCGGTCCTGTCGTCCGCGAACGCACTGTAGGCACCCCAGCTCGTGTAGCCGCGCAGCGCTTCTTCGGCGGTCATGCTCTCGGCGGGGTACCAGCCGCCGGCTGGCTCCAGTTCTTTGTCCCTTCTCGGGATTGCGGCGTGCAGCCCGTAGAAGATGTTGTGGTCGGAGCCGGCCAGATCAGAATTGAACACGAGCTGAGCGCCAGATTCACGGAGTGTGCGCCAAGCATAGGCAAACCGGATTCTTACCGGTCCCAACCGGTCTTCCGCCCAGGTCTTATCCTCAACCGCGTGCGGTGGCTGCATTGATGCGATGATCTGCAGCTCGGCGAATCGACCAACGTCCGCCGGGTCCAATACCTGGGCGTGTGCTATCCGATGCCGCTGTTGCAGTGAGTTCGGGTTTGCTGTTGCGACACGCTCGAAGAAATCCAATGTCTCGCGATTACCGGCATCGCCGATGGCATGGACCGAAACCTGGAATCCGGCTGTTATCATGTTTGCGACCAGGTCCTCATCGAAACCGTACTCACTACCGCTAACTCCTCGATGCCCTGGCTGATCGGAGTAATCGTCTAGCAGTCGGGCGCCGCGCGAGCCGAGCGCACCATCGTAGAATGCCTTCACCGCACGGGTAGTGAGCATACCCTCGGTGACCATGTCGGGTCCTCGATCGAGCCATTCGCGACAGAGCGCTTCATCCCGGACGCGGAGCATGGCGTACACCCGTATGGGCAGCCTGTTCTGGGCGGCGAGCGCTTCGAACGCCTGCATCAAGTCCCTGGCGGCACCGGCTTCGTGCACCGCAACATAGCCCGACGCAGCCATTGCCTCGAGACCTGCGACGACCTGATTCTGGCGTTGCTCCATAGTCAGTTGCGGTATCGCTGACTCGAGCAGTTGGGTGGCGTTGTTGATGAGGACGCCGGTTGGGTTCCCTCCGCGGTCCTTCACGATTTCCCCGCCAGAAGGTGACTCGGTAGTGGCGGTAATGCCGGCACGTTCAAACGCGAGTCGGTTGCCCCAGACCGCGAAGCCGTGTAATCCGCTAAGGAAGACTGGGTGATCAGGAACCCGTTCGCTCAGGAGGGCCATGGTCGGGTAACGGTTGGCCCAGGCGCCTTCGTCCCAGCCCCAGCCGACAACCCAATCGCCTGGTGGGATCACCTGCGCCCTCTGCCGGACTAATGCGACGGCTTCGCTCTCCGTCTCAATACCCATCAGGTTCACCCGCTCGAGGTTTGCTCCCAGCTCTTGGATGTGGACGTGTGAGTCGACCAAGCCTGGAATGACCGTGGCTCCTGCTAGGTCTATTACTTCCGTTGCAGGACCGCGGTACTTCTCGGCATCGGCTGTCGTGCCGACAAAGATGATCTCGCCAGCACGGACAGCTATCGCCTCGGCATCGGGATGCCAACCTGCCGAATCGTGTGGTGCGTTGGCGGCTGGCGTCCCGTTGAGAGCTGGCTCGTCCCAACTGAGTGTATAGACCTTGCCATTGACCAGCATCAAGTCGGCGGTCTTGACGATCTCACAGCCCAGCATCCAGCTCGAGCTGGATGCAAGCAGTGCGGCGAACGCGAATGACTTCAGATTGTGCGCCAGCATGGCTCGGCTATTGGGTGTAGTGGAATGGTTCAATCAGGGCGCTAGTAATAGGCGGACAGGGCGCCGACCGCGCAAGAGACCACCATGCGGTCCGTGCCGTAGTACTAATGACCTCGGAGGAAAGTGTCGAGCATTCTGTATCTCTCGTTCATGACGCGCCTGAGATTCGGATCCTCCGGGGAAGGGAGATTCTCTGCGTGCGATTGGAAGGCTCTGCACTGGCCGCTCTCAGCGAGGATTGCCTTACCACTACGGGTGTCACCTTCGCTCAGCACCCCCTCTACCGGCTGCGCAGGCCCTTGGTGTTGAGCTGCCTGCCGGAACAACTCCTCGGCCGCGGCGGCGTCACCGGCGTGCCAGGCGATGTAGCCCTTGAAAAAATAGGCGGGGACGCTTCTGAAGTTGGTGGCGGTTACCGCGTCCAGGTACTCCGCAGCCTGATCGTTATCACCTCTAACCAGTGCTATTTGACCGAGGTGTAGCAGTGGCCCTGTCTCTTCGGAGTTGATCGCCAGCGCTCGCTCGAACGACCGTTGTGCTTGGGTCAGGTCAAAGTACTGATCCTGTTCGAAGCAGAAGTACAGTGAACCAAGCCGGGAGAAGCCGCGGCTACCAGTCGGAGCTACCCTCGTAAGCCGTAGCCATGCTTGCTCTGCCTCCCGGAATTCTCCCAACTCGAAATGCATACTCCCCAGGTAGTACAGTGCATCTTCATGCTCCGGGTTCAGGTCGAGGGCCTGTCGATACTCCACAGCTGCTTGACGTGTATTGTCACCAGTCCTGTGTTGCGTAGCACTGCGGTATAGTCGCCAGAATTGTTGAATCAGTTCTCGGCCTGCCATGTCGACGGTGTCCGCCTCATCTTGGTGCACGTGTCTTGGTGATCGTCCTTTGAACACCGTGATGGCGACAAAGAGCAGCAAGAATACCACTGCAATGGCGATAACGGTTCGCTTCACCTACCAACTCCCTCCTCGACCACGTGCACCACCTGATTGGCAGCGACGTCGGTGATTATCTGGTGGGCCCCACTTGGCCAGATGATCTCGATCGTGTCAACTGCAGACCGCGAGCCCAAGCCGAAATGCTGACGGGTGCTGTGTTGTGACAGGTATGAACCCTGGGTGCCCACTTCGCCGATCTGAACGATGCTGTCGGTTACCAGGCGCAGACGCGCCCCCAGTGCGAGTCGATTGCTCGCGATCCCCTCGAGCTGAAGCTGGATCCAGTTGTTCCCCGTGCCTCCGTCGTTCCGCAATAGGATCGCCGGACCTCCATTGTTCACGATGAAGACATCCAGGTCACCGTCATTGTCGTAGTCGGCCACCGCTCCACCACGGCCGACGTATTCTCGTGTGAAATACTCTCCACTTACGAGTGACACGTCGTAAAACCCTGCATCGGACGCCCGGTTCCAAAACAGCTGGTCCCGCATTCCGATCAGCAGTCGGGGGTCTTCATCCTGTTGAAACGTACTACCGTTAACGATGTAAATGTCGGGCCGGCTGTCGTTGTCATAGTCGAGAAAGGCGGTGCCGAACCCAACGAAGCTGAGCGCTATCTGCCCGAGTCCGTATCGGTCCGCTTCGTCCATGAACCGAATCACATCCTGACGTTCGGGATTGAGCTTGATCAGTTGTGTGCGGAGGCTACTGTACAGCGCGTTTTCCTGAGCGATCCAGTGAGTGACGAGCATGTCCATGTCGAGGTCGCCATCCCAATCGGCTAATGCGAGGCCCATGGCACCGCGGTAGTCGGCAACCAGAGATGCGCGACTGATTTCTGCGAACGTTCCATTACCCAGATTGTGGTACAGCGTGTTGTCTGACACGTCATTTGCCACATACAGATCGGGCCACCCATCGAGATCGAAATCCGTCCATGTTGCGGTGAGGCTGCGGCCCAGGGTGTCCAAGACGCCAGCTTGTGACGCTATCTCCCTGAAAGTTCCGTTGCCGTTATTGCGGTACAGCAGACTACGCGCAGGTCTGAACGACGATGGATTGATCGCGGTGGGCACCTCGGTTGCGTACTGCAGCGTTGTCGGCCCGGTGGCTTCGCGATACTCGTAGTAGACGTATCCCGTTACGTAGAGGTCCAGGAATCCATCCCGGTTGAAGTCGCCCCATGCTATCGCTGTCCAGAATCCCTCTCCGGCATCCAAGCCCGCCTGCTGCGTCACGTTGGTGAACGTGCCGTCTCCGTCGTTGCGATAGAACGCGTTGTTGCCCCATGCGGACACGAATAGGTCCAGCTGACCGTCGTTATCGTAATCACCCCAAGCGGCGCCCATACCGGAACCATGGAAATCGATGCCACTCGCCGCGGTCACATCGCTGAACGTGCCATCCTGGTTGTTGTGATACAGGATTGATCGCGCGGGAGATGCAGCGATTTCGTCGCTGGTCATCGCGACCGAGCCGACGTCGTTCACGACGAATATGTCCTGCCAGCCGTCGTTGTCATAGTCGCCCCAAGCAACCCCGGACCCGTAGTCCTCCGGCAGTTGGGCTGTGCGGCTGCCATGGAAGTGTGTGAAGTCGATCCCCGCCTGTGTGGTAACGTCGGTGAAGGTGACGCGTGGGTAGTCTTCCGGTAACGATCGCGCAAGCTCCGCCGTCAAGCCTTCGATGGTCTCACCCGGGCGGTAAGTCGGGTCCGGTTTCATGGCAATCACTACGACTGCGATTGCTATCACCGAGAAAGCGGCGGCAATCCCCGCCGTGATCCACAATCTCCGCTTGCGGCGGGGTATGCCTTCGAGCATTGCGTTACTTGGTTCCCAATGGCGTTACGTTGATGGAGCCGTTGCTTTCCGACAGCAGACTAATCGGCGCAGTGACTCCGGAGTCCTCCCCGAACAATATGTCGAGTAGGTTCTGGTTGACTTTGCGGTACAGGAGCTTCGCGTTCACACGTAGCTCAGCAGCACCCCGAGATGGAACACGGAAGGTGAACTCGGCTCGGTCCTGCATTCCCGGGAACAGGGACCTGCGATAGCGGACTCCTACCAGTTCCCACAGGTTGTGACGGTCTATCAGGTTGTCGTATTGGTCGACCGGTTCGACTTTGAACACAAATGAACCTGGCTCGATGTAGTGTTTCTCGTCGCGGGCGCCAGACCGGAATACCACGTTGCCATTCTGATCCGTCACCTCGATGTCGACCCAGGACTGGATGATGTCGATTGGCCCGGTCGGGAAGTCGTGACCCGCTTTGTTGTTAGTAATCACAGCCTGTATCGTGATCTGTTCTCCCGGTGCCGCTGTCTCGGGAATGATCAACTCGATCGGAACGGCAGGTCCCAATTGCCACTTGTGGGCAATCTCGGGGATTTCGATCTCTCCCCGCAGCCACTTTTCCGTCAACTCTACCTGCTCCTCTGCACCCGGCAAATCCAGAGCGAGCGGCATGAACTGGTTCGCTGCCAGGAATCGGTGACTCCGGTGTTTCTTGTCCCCCTTGGAGCGATTGTAGTCGATAGGGTCGCCGCTTGCCGGATCCCGCGACTCTGTCAAGGGCATGTGGCATTCCCGGCACTCGATGGTCTGGGTCGGATCGCCGGGGTTGTTCCAACGGCTCTCGCGCCAGTTGTCGTACTGGTTTTGTAGCTGGACCCAACCGACATTGTTGATCTCTTCGTCGATGAATTGCTTGTGACAGGCTGCACAGAACTCGGGACTCTTGAACAGCTTGTGTTGCAGGGTCTCGACGTGTTTGCGGGGATATGCCTTGATCAGGAAATCACTTGTCCATTTGGCAGTGCTGCCTTCGCTCAACTCGAACATGTACCTGTCGGGCTGGGTCATCGTGTAGGCCGCGTTGCCCTTTACATCCGTCTCCTTGATTGCGTGGCATGCGATGCAGGAGACGCCCTCGTCGTGGCCCGTGAGATTGGTCAAGTCGTCCGTGAAGATGTTCTTGTTTCCTGAGAACAAGGAGATCGGATCGTGGCAACCACCGCAGTAGCGAGTCGACTCGGGGCCGTTCTGCTCGCCCATGATACTCTGTACCTTTTGAAACGCGAGGTCCATGGC
>JAUVRV010000336.1 GCA_030597435.1 Gemmatimonadales bacterium
GCGATGATGGCGAAATCCCTGATCATCGCGCCACCCAACAGGCCAACACCCACGAAGATCTCGATATCGGCGAGTCCCTGACTGCCGCCGGTCACGACGCCGCCCACATAGGCCAGCACCAAGCCGGGTAGAATCGCGACTGCCGAGCCGTGCAGCCTACCACCGGTCAGCTTCCCGGAAATGAAATAGGAGGCCCACACTACCGCCCCTACGAACAGAAACGCCGTTATCAGACCGTTACTGACCAACACATCGGCAAGTAAGTCGAGAACGGGGGTCACGATTCGTCCTCAGCGGACGCTGCATCGAAACCCCCGGCCTTGGCGTTGCCGATGCGACTGATCACTGGCACCAATGCGAAGCCGGCTAGCACGGCGAGTGCGCCCGCCAGCAGCGCCGCTGGACCACCCTTCAATGCAGCAATCACGTTCTGCTTGGCCGCCATGGCCACAATGACCGGGATGTAGATCGAACTCCAGAATATCACTCCCTGGCGGGAAACCGGATTGAGCCTGCCATGTCTTCGCAGGTAGTCAGATAGCAGGATCAGCATGAGCATGGCGATGCCAACGCCCCCGACATTCGCCTGTACCCCGATCAACTTCCCCAGCAGCTCGCCGATGAAGATGCCGGTAATCATGCAACCCGCTAACAGAGCAACACCGTAAATAACCAAGGTCTCTCCCGCGATTGACGCTCAGATAGGAAGCAGGCAGGTCCGGAGGGTGTCAAGGCTGACGGAGCAATCCGCGCACTGCGCCCTGCTCCCCACTCCCCGGTTTTTGCCCCATATTAGCTACAGATTCTGACAGCTCGGTCAGCCATCAAGGAACACTGTCGATACCAATCATGAAACAGCCGCTCAACACACGCGCTGCGTCGATTTCCACGGCCGAGAAGGCGCTCCAGTTCAATCTCGATCCGCTGCACTACGGTACCATCGCGGAGATCGGTGCGGGCCAGGAGGTGGCACGGCAGTTCTTCCAGGCCGGTGGCGCATCGGGCACCATTGCCAAAACCACGTCCGCTTATGACATGCGGTTCAGTGACGCGATCTATGGCCCTGACGATACTGGTCGTTATGTAACCAGGGAGCGTCTGCAGCGCATGCTCGAGCGGGAGTTCCGCCTGGTGGTGGAGCGAGTGTCCGACACTCGTGACCCGAAGTCGCGTTTCTTCGCCTTTGCCGACACGGTCTCGGCCAAGCAATACGGCGCCGACAGCGAGGATCACGGTTGGATGGGCATTCGCTTCCAACACGAGGCCGGCGCCGAGCCTAGCCAGATAGTGCTACACGCACGCATGTGCGATTCGTCCAACGCGGGCCAGCAGGCCGCACTCGGCATTCTCGGCGTCAACCTGATCCACTCCACGTTCGGATACCTCGACAACTGGCAGGAACTGGTCGACTCCCTGGTGGAGAACCTGACCTGGGGTCGTATAGAGATCGACTACATCCGCTTTGAGGGACCCGGCTTCGAGGGTGTAGACAACCAGGACATGACCCTGCGCCTGGTGAGATCCAGCCTGGGTCCGGTGGTCATGTTCGGCACTGACGGCAACGGCGCGCTTCCGGCGGACATGATGTACCAGCGGATCCCCCTGGTCCTCAGAGGCAAGTTCCGGCCATTCACCAACGTCCACGCTGACATGATCGAGTGCGGTATCGCCGGCCTCGCCGCCGAGTTGGACATCGACCGCGACCGCATCGTGCTGTTGTGCGAGATGAACATCGCCCGCTACCTGTACGAGGGGGAGGATGACGTCTCGGACTTGCAGGCCCGCGTACAGATGATCGCCGCGTTGGGTTACAACGTCATGGTTACCTCACACCTGCGGTATTTCCGCCTCGCCGACTACTTCCTGAAGCACCGACAGAAGAGGAGCGCTTTCGTATTGAGCGTGCACAATCTTCACACCGTCTTCAACGACAAGTACTACGAGGGTCTCGACGGGGGCATGCTGCAGGCAATAGCGCAACTCTTCGCGAGCGATGCGAAACTACTTGCTTATCCCAACCTGACGCCTGAAGGCCACATCTACAATGTGGACAACATCACGATACCTGACGAGCACAAATACCTCTACCGGCACCTGCTGCACAACAGGCGAATCCTCCCACTCGAGCCGGATGCCGAACGCTTGGTTCCATTCCAACCAGACGCCCTTGGCGCGCAGATCGCTCAGGGCGACGAGCGTTGGTGGAGTGCGGTGCCAGAGCTAGTACGTGACAGGATCGGCGAGCTGACGCTGTGACACTAACCGAATCGAGGGCCCCATGGTGACAGATTCCCGCAGGCCCACACACAAAGACATCGACGTATACGGACTCACTCACCAGGGTCTCGTACGCAAGCGCAACGAGGACCACTTCTTCACGGGTTCGCTGTCCTGTGGAGTAATGGTCGACTGCACCAGTATTCCGTCCGATGCAGATCAGATCCTCGAGTTGGAGCGATTCGCATCGCTTGCCATGGTCGCCGACGGCGTGGGTAGCGCAGGTGGCGGTGAAGAGGCGGCCCGTGTCGCCGTGCAGACCATAAGACAACATGTGGCACAGCGGTTCCACGAAGCCTACGCGGCCGAGGCAACCGATCCGGAGGCCTTTGATAGGCTGCTGTCCGATGCTGCGCTGGCATGCCATGAGAGGTTGTTGGAGCGAGCCGAAGCGGACTCGGAACACCTGCGCTATGCCACGACGCTTACGCTATTCCTGGGTCTCTGGCCACACGCATACCTGCTTCAGCTTGGTGACAGTCGCTGTTACATGTACCGCGACAGCAAGCTCACTCAGATCTCACGCGACCAGACGATGGCGCAGGAACTGATCGACAAAGGTGTGCTGACGCAGACCAAGGCACATCGGACCAAGTGGGCCCACGTGCTCTCGAGTTCGATTGGCGGTCAGCAGGCGGCGCCCGTAGTTACCAAGATCGTTCGCAAGTGGGGGGCAATCATACTGTTGTGTAGCGATGGTTTGACCAAGCACGTGTCAGACGAGCGAATCGGCGAGTGTTTGGCCAACCTCCAGAGTTCGCGCCAGGTGTGCGAGGACCTGGTACAGGAGGTCCTCGACGACGGTGGCACAGACAACGTGACCATCATCGTTGGACGCACGGTGGAACCGAAGGATGAGTGAAGCCTTCCCCCCTAATCTCCCTAGAAGAACACTGTCAATGACAAGTAGACGTAGTTGGGAACCAGTCCGTACTCCGACGGGCTCGGCGACTCCAAGGTGGGTGTGCTGTCACCGAATCCGAAGAACATACCGCCGCTCCCCGACACCTCGTTGCTAATTGAGTACGAGACCGAAGGCGACAGCAACGAGCTGGGGTCATCCACGTTTGTCATGAGAAGAAGACTCAGGGCCCAGAGCGGATGCACCTGGTACGATCCCTGGAGCACTATCTCGTCGCGACCCAACACCTGCAGTTGGCCGCGGGCATAAGCATCGGATCGAACCACCTGTAGCAACTCGGACGAGCTACCCGCGCCAAATCCATCACGCTGGTACTCGATGACATAGAAAAGATCGCGGCTCCACGCATCGAGGCGGCCGTCGATTCCCACGCTGCCCCGCAGTGCCATGCTGCCTTCGTTCTCCTGCAGCGTCAGTTCGCCCCTGACCGCGACCGGGCCAATGCCGCCCGCCGCGCCTATCGCGGCAGCCGGCTTGTCGTACAGCAGGCCGGCCCACGCCGACACCTCCCAGTTGTGCCACACTGTGCGACCACGCGCTAGAGCAGACCAGGTAACGCCGGTCGAGAACTCCGCCGGCCGCACTATGAAGTCGACGTCACTGAGCGGCCCGGGAAAGTACTGGAAGCGGAACGCATCGACACCGGCGCGATACTCTCTGAATGGATCGGACGGATCGAACGGCAGGAACGGATCGGCCGGTGTCAGGAAGAGCGTCGTGGCCCACGATGCCGTTAACCGGCCTGCGGCCATTGCGATCGCATCACCCGGTGCCCAACCTACGTTCAGACGATCGAACCGGTGTATCCAGGTGACGTGATCGGTCTCGTTGATCGTCCACTGTAGGGGCAGCCACTCGCCGCCTCCGGGAGCGAGGCCGAC
>JAUVRV010000016.1 GCA_030597435.1 Gemmatimonadales bacterium
CCCTCTGCCGCGACTACCAGCTCCAGTGCTCGGATATCGGTGTCGGTTATCACTGGCACGGGAGAGATATCGCAGGAGGATGTCCGACGTGAGGTTACCGAATACGGGCATGCACGTGAGACGCGTATCGGAGTCGTGACCTGCGATAGGTGCCATCAGGACATCGTTGCTCAATGGGCTGCGTCGGCGCATCGCTTTGCCTCATTCAACAATCCGTTCTACGAAGCAACCGTCGACGATCTACGGAACAACGCATCAGAATCCAATAGTTGGATAGCAGCTCACACAGAGCAGTTCCCCGAAACGGCCGGCGAGGTTGGCAAAACCAAGAGCCAGTTCTGTGGCGGATGCCACGATCCCGCCCTGATGTTGTCGGGTCGAATGCAGCGTGATATCGACAGGGAGAGCGTGGCGGCACAAGCTGGTCTCACGTGCCTCGCCTGTCACGTGATCGACACCATTCACAATCGCGCGGGCAACGCGAACTACAATATCGCTGACGAGCAGGAAGATCCGTATCTCTTCGCGTCGGCGAGTGACGGTAGCCTAGCTGCGTTTCTTCACGACGCCGCCTTGAAGGCGAAACCGACTGTCCACAAGAGACAAATGCTGCGTCCCTTCTTCCGCCAGAGCGAGTACTGCGCCACGTGCCATAAGGTTAGCCTGACGGAACCGGTGAACAACTACCGCTGGCTCAGGGGTCAAGACGAGTTCGACAACTGGGACGACAGTGGGGTATCGCTCAATGCCTCGAGGACCTTCTATCTCCCGGCGGTGAGGAGAGTGTGCCAAGACTGCCATATGCCTCCCGAGCCCGCCGTGCGGGGAGACCTTGCGGCCAAGAACGGCCTGGTCAGATCCCACAGGTTTGTCGCCGCCAACACAGCCCTTCCGTTCATACGTGGCGACGAGGAGATGCTGCGACGAATCGAGGCTTTCCTGCGCGACGAGAAGCTGAGTGTCGATATCTTCGCTCTAAGGCGCGAGGATTCGCCACCCGAGATGGCACTAGACGGCAACAGACAGACGGTTGTACCGGGAGATCGGGTTACTGTCGATGTCGTCGTTCGGAACCGAGGCGTGGGGCACACATTCCCGGGCGGTACGAACGACTCGAACGAAGGCTGGTTGGAGTTCTCAGTAGCCGACAGTGATGGCAACACGCTGGTGGTGAGCGGACAACTCGATCACGGCCTGCAGCTCGATTCGATGGCTCATGTCTACACGGCGGTGATGGTTGACAAGCACGGCCGCCGGATATCGAAGCGGAACGGTCAGGATATCCACACCACAGTCTTTGCCAACGTCATAAACCCTGGCACTGCAGACGTGGCGCATTTCGAATTCGCAGTACCGCAATGGTTGGAGGGACAGGATCTGACACTCCGTGCCCGTCTAATGTGGCGCAAGTTCAACCGCGATTACACCGTGTTTGCGTACACCAACAATCGTGAGGGATTCAAGCAATTCGACGATGTCCCGAAGCTGCCGGTTACGGAAATCGCCGTAGATTCGGTCCTGCTCAGAGTCGGATCTTCAGATGATGTCCATGGTCGCACTGCGTTCACTGGTGATCCCGGTGAGTGGGTGCGCTACAACGACTACGGCATCGGATCGCTGCTGGAAGGAAACACGCGAGTAGCGGCTGTTGCCTTTGCGGAAGTCAGGCGACTTCAGCCGGATCGAATCGATGGACCGCTCAACCTGGCTAAGACGGCTATCCGCGACGGGAACATAGAGCGAGCCTATCAGTACTTGCGTGAGAGCGAGGCGGTTGATCCTGGAAACCCACAGGCCGCATGGGTGTGGGGAGTAGTGCGGCAAGAGGATGGACGCTACGGGGAAGCTATCCTGGCCTACCAGCACGTCTTGGAGGTGTTTCCGGGAGATCGCGCAGCCTGGCGTAACATGGGGAGGAGCTACTATCTGGACGCTCAATATGAGGAAGCCTTGCGAGCGTTCGACAGAGTGCTAGAGATCGACCCGGAGGACAGGATATCGCATTATCACAAGATGTTGTGTTTCCGCGCACTCGGCAGAGCAGATGAGGCAGACGTATCGGCCGCTGCCTACTCATACTACTCGATCGATGAGTCCGCTCAAGAGGTGACGCAGGAGTTCCGGTTGCGGCATCCTGGTGTGAATCTCATGGCTCAGCCAATCAGGACACACGTACTCGTGCTCCAGAGAAATCGTGGCGCGACTGACCGGCCGCAGTGATGTTAACGATGCCACATGGGGAGTTTCACCAGCTTGCGTAGGATTCCCGGCATGCACTCCGTTCGGATGAGCGCGGTCGCCACCGTGTGTGTTGCGGCTGCCTGTGGTGGTGACGCGCCCGATGTGAACCAGCGAGAACCGGCCTACACTGCAGCCGCCTACACTGCGGACAACGAGCGCGGTGTTGTAACGTCGCTCAGGTTCACCGACATAACCAGATCGGCCGGTATTCGGTTCACGCACGAGACTGGTGCATCTGGTGAGAAGTGGATGCCCGAGACGATGGGGAGCGGCGGCGGCTT
Organism: Gemmatimonadales bacterium; assembly: GCA_030597435.1. Taxonomy (GTDB): domain Bacteria; phylum Gemmatimonadota; class Gemmatimonadetes; order Gemmatimonadales; family GWC2-71-9. The sequence continues at coordinate 2,523 of JAUVRV010000016.1, forward strand.
TCTGGACTACGACGATGATGGACTGCCCGACCTGTTCCTCGTAAACGGCTCGAGATGGCCGGGGCATGAAGTCAATGGCCCCGCGTCAACACCCAAGCTCTATCGCAACCTTGGCGGTGGCCAATTCGAAGACGTAACGAGCAATGCTGGGCTCAGCTTTTCGATTTACGGAATGGGGTCGGCGTTTGCCGATTACGACGGTGATGGTGACGTTGACATTTACATCACCGCAGTCGGCACCAACAAGCTGTTACGCAACGACGACGGCGTCTTTGTCGATGTGACCGCTGAACTTGGGGTTACCGGCAACGACCCCGGTGGCAACGGCCCCCCAGCCTGGTCTACGGCAGCGGTGTGGGTCGATGTGGACAGAGATGGATGGCTCGATCTTTTCGTCTGCAATTACGTGCAATGGACTCCCGCTACTGACCTGTTCACCACTCTCGATGGCAAGAACAAGTCCTACGCAACGCCCCAGCAATACCGTGGTGAGTCATGTCGTCTGTACGGCAACAAAGGTGGACGGCGTTTTGACGATATGACCGAGGCGGCGGGCGTATTCAATCCGGCTGGCAAGTCCCTCGGTCTAGCGGTAACAGACATCAATCATGATGGTTGGCCTGACATCGTGGTCGCCAACGATACCGAGAGGAATTTCCTCTACCTCAATGATGGCGACGGGACATTCACGGACATCGCTTTGCGAGCCGGCATTGGCTTCGACGAATTCGGTCGTGCCAGAGCGGGGATGGGGGTCGACGTAGCGGTGTTGGGTGCGGCCCAGGAGCCGTCAATCGTGATTGGCAATTTCTCGCGTGAGCCGCTCTCGTTGTACAAGCAGATCGAGACGGGGTTGTTCCAGGACGTCGCGGGAAATGCCCGGCTGACGCGCGCGTCCATGTTGATGCTCACATTTGCCGTCATGTTCGTGGACCTGGATATGGACGGGCACCTCGATCTGGTGACAGGGAACGGCCACATTGAGCCGGGCATAAACGCGGTTCAGCGGGATATCACGTTTGCCCAGCCGCCGCAGCTATTCCTCAACAACGGATCTGCTCAGTTCACTGAAGTCGGTGATCAGGTTGGTGGTTCTTTCAACGAACCTGTTGTTGCGCGTGGCCTTGCGCACGCCGACATAGATCTGGACGGGGATCTCGATCTCTTGATCACAGTGAATGGTGGCTCGCCTAAGCTACTGCGTAATGATTCTCCGGTTGCCGATCGTAACTGGGTCGGCATCACATTGCGGGGGCGCGCACCCAATCGCAAGGCCATTGGTGCGGTGCTAACGCTGTATGCGGGGCAGCTAGTACAGCGACACATGATTCGCACCGGCTCATCGTACCTATCGCAATCGGATCTGACGACTGCGCTATTTGGGTTGGGTGAACTCGACAGTGCAGACAGCCTTGCTGTTTGGTGGCCCAGTGATGGTAAGAGAACCGTATTTGGCGAGATGGAGGCCGGACGACGATATTTGGTCCGTGAGGAAGGCGATGGTGCGAAGCTGGAGGTGCTTCGATGAGAGCAGAGAGAAGCGGGATAGAGTGCTCGGAACTGTGCACTCGAGGAGTGAACGATGAGTAGGTCCACATGGATCGCTGGCCTGGTAGGATCCCTGGTGATTGTGAGCTGTGGTGAAGAAGTCGATCCGGCGCAACGTGCTACCGAGATCATCAGCACCCGGACAGTTGGCCTGGCATATCTCGAAGAGAACCGGCTGCCCGAGGCCGAGGTCGAATTCCGCAAGCTGATCGACCTTGTCCCCGATGAACACCTGGCCTACGCGAATCTGGGACTCGTCTACCTCAGGATGAACATGTATCCCGAGGCGGAGGAGCAGCTGGATAAGGCGCTGTCCCTGGAGTCAGAGGACCCAAGGGTGCATCTGCTTCTTTCCGAGCTGTACAAGGCTACCAGCAGAACCGAAGCTGGCATTCAGATACTCGATGCTGGATTGGAACAATCGCCGGGGAACACCAAGATCCTGTACGGCTTGTCGCAGATCTACGGTCAGCGCGGTGATGAGGACGGATCTCTGAGGAGTGAGTACTATCTCGGATTGCTGGTGGCGTCCGATCCCACCAATCTGGCTGCTCGAATGCAATTGACAGAAGCGCTGGTTCGCAATAATAAGGCCGACAGTGCGGTGGCACAGTTCGAGGAGATCCGCAGACAGGTCCCGGAGCTGCCACGAGAAGGTGTTCAGTTCTTTGATGGGGCAATGGAGGCACTGCGAGACGGTAGAATTGAAGAGGCGCTTACACCAACGGTTATTGCGCACAACTTCATTAAGGTGACCCCACTCTATCAGCAGGGCCTGGTGGATCTGCAAGGGCCGGGCGGCGCGTCCGTTGGCTTTCCGATATTTACCTTCACGCAGAACATCTCCGGCCGCAGTCTGACGCAAGAGGCCGTTCTAGAGGCCCTTCGGTTCACTGACGCTACAGTCGTGGCAGGGTTGGATGCGGTAAGTGCCAGTACAGACACGACAGCAAGACAGCAAGGCGATGTAGCAGTGGGGGATTTTGACGACGACGGCGACCAAGATCTGTTCGTTTCTTACGGTGGCGCGGGTGCATCCAACGGGGTGAGCTACCTGCTGAGAAACGACTTCGGTCACTTCTCGGACATATCATCGGATGCTGGAATTGATCCGTCCGGACCGGTTGGACGGGCGCGGTTTGCCGACTTCGACAATGACTCGATCCTCGATTTGTTTGTGGCTGGTGGCGAAAGCAATGTGCTTTACAAGGTCAACGAAGAAGGCGAGTTCCGTGATGTCACACGAGACGCCGGTGTGAGCGATGGGGGAAGCAGCAACTCTAGCGTGTTTGTCGACATCGATCATGACGGCGACTTGGATCTCTACGTTACGAACACGGGTGGCAACCGGCTCTATCGCAACAACGGTGACGGTTCCTTCACTGATGTCGCCGAACGGATGGGGGCAGTGGGTGGATCAGCCGACAGCCGGGACGTGGTTTTCGCTGATTTCGATGAGGACGGAGACATCGATCTGTTCGTGGCCAATGAAGACACAGGCAACGTGCTATACACCAACCTGAGACAAGGTCGCTTGGGTGACGTTACGCAAGAGAGCGGACTCGGCGCCGGGAGCGGCTCCAGAGCTGCTGTCGCAGGAGACTACGACAATGACGGATTCATGGATCTGTTTGTCACCGGTCTGGACGGTCACTACCAGCTCTACCGCAACAGCGGAGACGGAACCTTTGAGGCTGACACTCGGTCGGCTGCACTGACAGTACTCGAGAACGTCGATGGTGCAGACGCAGTGTTCTTCGATTTCGATAATGACGGATACTTGGACCTCTTCATTGTGGGGAGTGCGCTCACAGACGGTGCTCGAGGGGTTTTCCTGTTCCATAACGATGGAACAGGCCAGTTCGATGATCGATCGGACCTGCTGCCAGATGATTTCATGGCAGCACAGCGGGTCGAGATCGCGGACTACAACGAAGATGGCGACATCGATCTGTTCGTTTCTGATCTGTCCGGAAGCGTGAGGCTGCTGCGGAACGACGGCGGCAATGCCAACCACTATCTAAAGATTCAACTGGTTGGATTGATGGCTGGAAGCGGCAAGAACAACCACTTCGGCATAGGTGCGAAGCTCGAGGTCAGGGCAGGTGAACTGTACCAGACCAAGGTTGTAACCTCGGCACTGAACCATTTCGGCCTGGGCCACAGACTGAAGGCAGATGTTGTACGGATCGTTTGGACCAATGGTGTGCCACAGAACCAATTCTTTCCGGGTAGCGATCAAGATCTAATCGAGGAGCAGGTACTCAAAGGGTATTGTGGTTTCCTCTACACTTGGGATGGCGTGGACTATTCGTTTACCACCGACATGGTGTGGCGTAGTGCATTGGGTATGCCCCAGGGGATAATGGGTGGACGAGCCGCTTACGCATCAGCGCATCCATCGCGTGAATACCTCCGGATTCCGGGAGATGCCCTCAAAGAGAAGGACGGGGTTTACTCGATTCAGATAACAGAGGAGTTGTGGGAGACGTTGTATCTGGATGAGCTGAGACTGATTGTAGTCGACCATCCTGATTCGGTGGATGTCTATGTCGATGAAGGATTCGAGCCCACGAGTGCTGAGATACCGAGCCTCGAACTGCTGCAGGTCGGTGACAAGCACAGGCCGAGTAGCGCGACGGACGACAAGGGTCGTCAGTGGCGCAAGGAGATCGCCGAGAAGGACAATGTTTACGTGGCCGGATTCACGCCGGACAAGTATCAGGGTGTCACCAAACTGCACGACCTGGTGCTCGATCTGGGAAGTGATGTCGACGCGGCCAATGCCTTGCTGTTCCTGAACGGATGGATCTTTCCCACGGATGCAAGCATCAACGTTGCCATGTCACAGACGGATGCCATTGAATCGATCGCACCATATCTGCAAGTGCGAGATGAGAGTGGAACGTGGCAGACGGTTATTGAAAGCATCAGCTTCCCCATGGGGAAGAACAAGACAATGGTTGTGGACCTGGCGAACAAGTTCCTAAGCGATGATCGCAGCGTGCGCATACGTACCAACATGGAGATCTATTGGGACTACATCTTTTTCACCAATGGAACCGCCGACGGTTCGCCGAGGCTCACGACACTCGAGCCGATCAGTGCTGATCTGCACTATCGTGGCTTCTCCCGGTTGTATCGCAAGGGCGGACCAAACGGGCCGCACTGGTTCGACTATGCGACCGTGTCGACGGAGCCAAAGTGGCTTGACATGTTGGGCTACTACACCCGCTACGGTGATGTCCTGTCTCTACTCGAAGATGACGACAGCAAGTACATCATCATGAACGCCGGAGACGAGGTCACGGTCGAGTTCGACGCATCGGTGGCAGAGGATCTCCCCGCCGGGTGGCGGAGAGACTTCCTGATCTATAGCACGGGCTGGCTCAAGGATGCCGACATCAATACAGCCTCAGGTCAGACTGTTGGGCCGCTGCCGTTCCATGGCATGAGTGAGTATCCCTACGGTGCCGGGGAATCGTATCCCACTGACAAGGACCACCAGAACTACGTGAAGACGTACAACACGAGAAAGGTCAAGCTCAAGAAGTGACGGATGCGCGGGCACTCCTCTACGTGGGAACCAGCGGTTACTCCTACAAGGAGTGGAAAGGTCACTTCTATCCGGAGAAGATCGCGGCTGCTGACATGCTGCGCTTCTACTCCAGCCAGTTCAATTCCGTAGAGATCAACAGCACCTTCTACAGGATGCCCACTGAGAAGGTATTGGCCTCGTGGTCCGACCAGGTCCCCGATTCATTTGCCTTCGTGCTGAAAGCCTCGCGCAAGATCACGCACCTGAAGCGACTCAACGGCGTCGAGGAGGAGTTGTCGTACCTGCTTCGCACAGTGGGAATTCTCGGCACGCGCCTGGGGCCAATGCTGTTTCAGTTGCCGCCAAACATGAAGAAGGATGTGGATCGATTGGTGTCGTTCTTGGAACTCCTGCCTGATTCATTGAGAACAGCCTTCGAGCTCCGCCACGATTCATGGTTTGACAGTGAAGTCTACGAAGTTCTCGAGAAACACAACGCAGCCCTTGTGTGGGCTGATACTGAAGACACTGTCATGGAACGGATGGTTGCGACGGCGGATTTCGGATACCTGCGGCTGAGACGAGAGGACTACGACTCGAGCGATCTAGACGTATGGTGCGAGAAGGCCGGTGGCGAGGAATGGAAGGATGCCTTCGCCTTCTTCAAGCACGAAGAGGAAGGGGCAGGCCCGGCATTAGCCTCCAAGTTCCGGGAGGTTTGGGATTCCCGCTGACCCGAAACCGGGTGGAGCCTGGACTGTGACCGGGGCCACCCGCAACAGCTCGGACCACCGTTGAACTGTGCCGCTGTCACTGATAACTTGATGCCGTTAAAACAGATAACCCTCGGAGAGCAATAGATGACATCTGCTGTTCAGCCGGCTGACCAAACTGGGTATGATGCCCGCACGATAGTGGGCAGTGGCGTGAAACTGGGGATAGTGACCACAGTCGGAGTGGTTGTTTTTGCCCTGCTTTCCCGGGCCATCGGTGGCACCACGGAGGTCGTGGTCCAGTCTATTCTGGTTCTGCTGGGTGGCTTGGTGTTCAGCTTCTTGGCGGCAATGTGGTTGAAACCGCATGACGTGGATTCGATCGCGTGGACTGCCTTGGTGGGACTCCTGGGTGCCCTGACCTTCACAGTTTTGGATACTGCCATCCTCAGACCACTGAACCTCTACCACTGGACCTGGGATCAGATTGGCGGAGGGAGTGGGTTCTGGTACATCCCGGTATGGTGGATGGGTGCCGCTACTCTGGCTTGGCTGGGAGCCTGGATCTACAGCCTCGCTTCGCGAGGTGGGACCGTGGGCTTTGCCACGCTGGCCGGCAGACCGGTGGTGATCGCCCTGGCGTTGTTCGTGGTCCAAGGACTCACCAGGATCGGTCCTTTCACAGCTGCTATGATGGCGCTCGCCTTCTGTCGTGCACTTGGGGGAGAGGGGGTAGTGGCGGCCGTCCTGGCGCGGAAGTGACACGAACAGAGTTTCTCCGGCGAGCGAGAGTGACCGGTTGGCTGCTCACACCAGTTATTGTGTGGGCAGCATCTTTTTTTGGAGGGTGGCTGGGAGCGGCGCTCGGCAAGAGCACGGGCTATCTGATTGCCGGTGGTATTTCGGTCGGTACGGTCGGTCTGGTTGGCTGGGTCATGTTGATACGCCGTGTGGGCAAGACGATCCGCGCCCCGAAGCAGGACCCACAGTAGGTCGCTAGCGGTTGAACTCCACCGACGCCGTTCGCGCCAGCTCGGCAAGCACGGCGGCTCCCACAGCTATCGCCCCATCATCGGGCAGGAACTTCGCTGAGTGTGCCGGTGCGGCTTCCTGATCCTCACCGCGGCCACCGATCCGGATGAAGCAGCCTGGGATCTTTTCCAAGTAGAACGCGAAGTCCTCCCCTCCCAAGTTCGGCACCGGTAGCGCGGCTAGAGCCCGGTCCCCCAGCAGCGACCTGACAGCAGTTTGGGCCAGCCCCACGACGGCCGGTTCGTTGACGAGCGGCGGAGTTCCGACCTTGATGTTCGTGTGCGCGGTGAGAGAGAAGGTGTTCGCTACCCCCGTAGCAATCCGTCGCAGCTCGGTGTGGAGGCGTTCGCGAGTGTCTTGATCGGCTGCGCGTACGGTTCCGGTGAGCCGAGCATTCTCCGGAATCACGTTTGTTGCGGTACCGGCCTCGACCGTCCCTACGGTGACAACGGCAGGGATTCCGGGCGCCAGCCTGCGAGAGACAATCGTCTGCAGCGACGTGATCAGAGTCGCGGCTGCCACCACTGGGTCATTGCCCTCGTGCGGACGTGCGGCGTGAGATCCCCGTCCGGCCAACACAATCTCAAACTCATCAGCCGACGCAGCCACATTGCCCGATTGGGCAACGACAGTTCCGACCTCGAACCGCATATCGATGTGCGCTCCGAAGATCGCAGCTACACCATCGATCGCTCCGGCATGGATCATTGCCGGTGCGCCCTCGGCAGTCTCCTCGGCCGGCTGGAGCAGGACTACAACGTCTCCTAGCGGCCGGTCGGTGGCCAAGAGGTGGGCGGCCCCAACGGTCCAGGCAGCGTGCATGTCGTGCCCGCAAGCGTGCATCACACCGTCGTTCACCGACGCGAATGCGGCTCCCGTCTCCTCGAGGATGGGCAGGGCGTCCATGTCACCGCGGATTGCGACAGGCTTGGCCTCGCGGTTCCTGCCCGGGATCCGCGCGACCAGTCCTGTGCCAGCCACCCGCTGCAGAGAATCCAGGTCGAGCTTGGCCAACTCGGATTGCAGCCGCTCGACAGTCCGGACCTCCTGCAGTGACAGTTCCGGGTGTCGGTGCAGATCGTGTCTCAACTCGGTGAGGAGATGGCGCAAATCCTTGGGAAACGACTGCAGCAGCGAGTTTGCCATCACTTATGCGCTTTCTGACTCCGGAGCTGCGGGTTGTAGCACGTAGAAACTCTTGCCACCCTGGTAAACTGGCACAAAACCACGAACCTCATAGGCCAAGCCAAGATAGTGTCCCAACGCGAGGCGTGTGCTCTCGCGGCATGCTGCGGCAACATCGGGGAATTCGAGCTTGGTCTTCTGTATGTCGCTGGGGATCTCAACCAGGACCCAGCGTCCCTCCGGATTCGCTGGCAAGGAAGTGGCAGCGGTGTGATCACGGGTGGGAGCGGCTATGATGATGGCGTCTTCGAGGCCAGACATCGATCGCGGCTCAGCCGGGCTATCGAATTGCCAGCGCAAGATGAATCGGTCCGTTCCGATCACCGCATCGGTCTTGGCTGAGGTGGCCTCCCCGTACATGTGGGGCACGTACTCCACCACCTCGGCACCTAGCCGATTCAAGTTGAGGTGCGCGTTGCGGGACTCCAGTGGATCGAACGTCCAGTAGATAGTGCTGACACCGATCTCTCTGAGGTAGTCTCGTTGGTGGTATTTCAGCAGTCGGCCGATGCCTCGGTCTCGCCTGTCAGGCCGAACGGCAAGGAGGTGCGACCAATGTGCCGGTACACCGTCCACTATCCCGGTGATGCCAAACACGAATCCGGCCAACGTTCCGTTGGGCTCGAATGCTCCGGCCGCGACGCCACCCACCTTCTGTATCACCTGCAGTATCGCAGACGGCACCGTCTCTCTTACATCGTCGCCCCAGATCTCCTGCTGTAACAGAATACAGGCCTCGTATTCAGCCTCGCCACAGAGCGGGCGTACCTCGATTTGGCGGGCGGTGACGTGAGACGACGACCGCATCTGGGATTCCACAGGGATAGCCTTTATGTGAACGCCGGTCCAGATTACTCGGCTTCCATCACAATCACAAGAAGGCGGACCGTAGTGGTCCGAGGAGTGCGAGCATGCGAAACCTCATTTTGTCTCTCTTGGTGTTGGCAATCATATGTCCTCCGAGCACTTCCCTGGCACAGGTTGCGACCAGAGTCATGGTTCGCGTTGTTGCCCACGACGCCAAGGTCATCGGAGATGAAATGGGAGGCGCCCGGATCACGATCAGAGATGCCGCAACCGGTGAGGTGCTGGCGCAGGGCACCCAGCAGGGTGGCACGGGAAGCACGGACGCACTGGTATCCAATCCTATCGGTCGAGGCGACCCGGTTTACGATCTGGACGGTGCAGCTTTCTTCGAAACCGCGCTACAGCTCACAGAGCCAACCGTTCTGGAGTTCGTGGGCGAGGGCCCACTGGCGTACGAGCACGCACTGCAACGGACCTCGAGGAGGATGCTAGTGGTTCCGGGCCAAGACATCCTGGGGAACGGTGTGGTCCTGGAGTTGAATGGTTTCGTGGTGGAATTGCTGGCGCCTGATGAGATAGAGGATTCATCGAGAGCGACCAGGGTGACGGCACGCGTTAGAATGATGTGTGGCTGCGCCCTCGAACCCGGAGGTTTGTGGGATGCGTCGCGCGTTCGGGTCGTAGCCCGTTTGTATCATGGCGGCAGACTCCTGAAAGAGGAGCACCTCGTGTATGCGGGAGAGCCCAGCATGTTCGAGGGTGAGATCTCCTTCGCAGGGGTACCCAGGGGCAGCGAACTCGTTGTATTGGCCCTGGACCCAACGAGAGCTAACTTCGGGATCAGTAAGCCCGCTACCTACTCCAGATATTGAGAAAGAGCAACATGCGCATCCAAGCGAGAAGACAACTTCGGCTGCTACTGGCGATGGCAATGCTGGTTCCCACGACGCTGATGTCCCAGCAAGCAAACCGCACAGTGCCGCATGCTCCCGACCGGGGGCCCGACGAAGGTGAGGGGCCGTTCGAGCGTCTCATCATACGCGGCGCGACGGTCGTGGATGGCACTGGGGCACCAGGGCAGGGACCCATGGACATCGTGATTGAGGGCAACCGAATAGTACAGGTTACCAGTGTTGGTAGCCCCGGTGCCCCGATCAACGAACGCCGCAGGCCGGGTGATGCTACGCGCGAGATAGATGCGCAGGGGATGTATGTGCTGCCGGGTTTCGTCGACACACATGCTCACACAGGAGGGCTTGGTCAGGGCACCCCGGCGGAGTACGTATACAAACTGTGGATGGGTAACGGGGTGACGACAATCCGAGACCCTGGATCAGGCAACGGCGTGGACTGGACCCTGCAGGCACGTGAGCGCAGCGCTGGCAACGAGATAGTTGCCCCACGGATATTCGTGTACATCCGACCCGGTATGGGTTGGGATGGTGGGCCGGTCACGACTCCGGAGGCGGCTCGTGAGTGGGTGCGTTGGGCAGCGGGACAGGGTGTGGACGGACTCAAGCTGGGATCATACGATCCCGACGTCATGGAGGCGCTCATCGATGAGGCCGGGCGGCAGGGGTTGGGCACGCAGGCCCACTTGGGTCAGATGGGTGTGGCACGGATGAATGCGTTGGAAGCAGCCAGGCTCGGGTTGGGCTCGCTAGAGCACTGGTACGGACTTCCTGAAGCTCTGTTCGACAACCGGTCGGTCCAGGACTTCCCCTATGACTACAACTACAACAACGAGTACCATCGCTTTGGCCAAGCTGGTAGGCTATGGAAACAGGCTAGCAAACCGGGGAGCGATAAGTGGAATGAGGTGATGGACGAGTTGCTCGAGCTGGATTTCATATTGAGTCCGACGTTGACAATCTATGAAGCCAGTAGAGACGTGATGCGTGCTCGGGAGGCAGAATGGCATGACATTTACACGCTTCCCTCTCTGTGGCAGTTCTACCAGCCGAGCCGCACGAGTCACGGCTCCTATTGGTTCGATTGGACGACGCAGGACGAGATCGAGTGGAAGCAGAACTACCGGATCTGGATGACTTTCCTCAACGAGTACAAGAACCGTGGGGGCAGGGTCTGCACGGGTTCCGATGCGGGTTTCATCTACAAGTTGTATGGATTCGCGTACATTCGGGAATTGGAGTTGCTGCAGGAAGCCGGATTCCACCCTTTGGAAGTGATACGGGCCGCGACGCTATGTGGAGCTGAGACGCTACATGAGCCCAAGGGTTTGGGTATCGATTTCGGATTGATCAAGCCAGGGATGCTGGCAGACCTCGTGGTAGTGGAGGAGAATCCGGTCCACAATCTCAAGGTGCTCTATGGTACCGGAACCACCAAACTCGATGAAGACGGGAATCCCATGCGGGTGGGCGGCGTCAAGTACACAATAAAGGACGGCATCATCTATGACGCCAAGCGGCTGCTAGCCGACGTAGCCCGGATGGTTGAGGAGGCCAAGCAGAGTGCGGCTACCGGAGTGGGGGCGGGCAGCCACTAACGAGAACCTTATATGGAGGTATCGATGTCGTCGATCAAGCAGGTGATAGGCCGACTAGGACTGGCAGCTTTGGCTGCCACAATACCGGTTTCGATCATGGCCCAGACGGGGGAGGTTACAGTCGAAGCTGTCCTGGCTCTGGGAATTGAGGAACGTGAGCCGGTCGACACGGGATCGGTATTCCCGGCCGACGTTGGCCGGGTTTGGCTGTGGATGGAGGTGACCGGTGCTGAAGGACAGACGTTTTCACACGTGTGGTCGCACGGGGAAAACGAATGGACCGTTGAACTACGCATAGGTGCGGATCACTGGCGCACGTGGAGTAACAAGTCGATCCCGCCCGAGTGGACCGGAGAGTGGCAGGTGGGGGTTCGGGATGGGAGTGGGCCCGTGTTGCGGACAGTGACGTTCACGGTGGGGTCGGGCGAGTAATCCTGATCTCCTTTCCCTGCTTCCCCTCCTAATCCGGGGAGGGGAAGAAGGGTGGAGTTACATCAGCCCCCGAATCCGAGACCTCCCAGGGCCGCGAAGCCCAGCAGCACGAGTAACCAAAGACCACCGACGATGAACAGTGGTCCGGTAAAGCTCTTGCCCTTGCTCAGTATCTGATTCCCCAGGGCCAGCAGCAGCATGTTCCAGGTTCCAAACAGCGTGATCTTGTTAGCGAACCGATAGAGAAACCCGTTCGCTTCCTCGTTGAACAAGAATCCCAACGACAACGTCGGCTCACTCATTCCGCCAAACCTCATTAGCAGGACCATGAGAACTGCACCGGCAAGCGGGACGACATTGGCATGGAGGATTACAGAGAACTCTGTCTTGAACTTGATCGGCTCGGGGCCGGTTGCACCGAAGATCAACATCAACACCAGGGCGACAATGGCCAGGGCAGCCAGGGATCCAGCAGCGCCAGCGCCGAAGATCAGACCCCTGGCGCTGGGGCCGGCCGCTCGGTCGACCCTTTCCTGAACTTGTTCGTCGGTGAGCTGGGCGCGTTCCTGGATAGCCTCCATTTGACTCCTGGTCTGTTCTTGTAGAACCGCGTCTGGCATGCCGTACGCGTAGACACCGGTCACCAGGACGAGGAGAATTGCCGGGAGCAGGATACGCGGCCGCACTGCTAGCTCCTTGAACACCTGAACGGGCTCGTCGAAGACCCTCAATACGAGCCAGATGGGACTCTTCAGCTGGGCCTCAGCGTTCTTGACATCTGTCACGGCAGCATCCTCCTATGTCGGCCGGTCCGTCCTCATTGTTTGCTGATGATAGCACTAACAGGCGGGGCCGGACGAGTAGGGGCCACGTCGCGAGCGACTGACGACTCGTATCTCAGTGACCACCCAGTTGAGGGAGCCTCCCTCCTCCGCCACGGCAATATAGCTGGCACTGCCATCATCGAGGGTGCCAATGGCCTGGGGTTGGAGATCCACCAATACGTCATA
>JAUVRV010000066.1 GCA_030597435.1 Gemmatimonadales bacterium
GACACCCGGCACCAAGCCGTCAACGATGGCGCCACCCTCATCGAGCACAAGGGCGTAGTCGTTCACGCCGCGCGACTCGAGCAGATCCGCTATCTGCCTGGCGCCACTCACCCCACCCACCTCCTCATCGTGACCGAAGGCTAGATAGACCGTCCTAACCGGCTGATACCCTTCCGCCAACAGCTTTTCCACCGCTTCGAGTATCGCAAGAACACTGCCCTTGTCATCCATCGCGCCCCGGCCCCAGACATAGCCGTCGGCGATCACACCACCGAAAGGCGGATGCTCCCAGTCATTCTCGGTACCTGGTATAACTGGGACGACATCCAAGTGCCCCATGAGAACAATCGGATCCAGGTCGGGCTCTCTACCGGGCCACGTATACAGGAGACTCAGCTCCGCCACCGTCTCGGGCTGCAATTGCTGATGTATGAGAGGAAAGCTGGTGCGCAGATACGCATGAAGATCGCGGAATGCGGTACTATCAACCTGAGTCGGATCATCGAACGATATGGTTGGGAACGTCAGCGCTGCGGCTAGCCGGTGGGCAGCGGCCTCCTCGTCTAACGCGATCGCCACAGCCGTCTCAGGGTCACCTTGCATGGACTTGAACGCCAAAGTCCGGGCTATCAACACTGCCAACAGTACAACGGCCGCTAGACCTATCAAGCCGAGTATCTTCTTCATCGGAGCTTACCCCTACGGATTTGGAGACCGTTGAGTCAAGAGAATACACCACGGTATCATCGTTGGCTAGCGCCGCAGTACCGGGGAACTTTCACTCCTGGCAGCCCGGCCAATCTCGTGTAGCTTCTTGCGTACTCGTGACCCAGACTCGGGTCTATGTGTAGGAATCACCCTAGGACCAGAATGACTAGCGGGTTTACTGGATGACCGGACGTCGGACCAAGACATTGTTCCTGGTTGCGTCGCTATCAATGCTCGTAGGTATCACACCTACCGCGTCAGCTATGCAGCCAATCGTAGTACCGGGACTGACTGAAGAGGCCATTGAGTTCGCGGCCGCCGACCTCAGTATGTCTGACGTTGTCGGACCCATGCAGGGAGGAATCCTCGTGAGGATCAAGAGAATTTGGAGGAAGAGTTGGGTGTTGGGGCTCGCGGTGTTGATCATGCATATCCTTGGCTTCACATCTTCCATCCACGCCGTGATGAGCACGAGAACGTCCCAGGGAGCCATTGCATGGATAATCTCACTCAACACCTTTCCCTATATTGCGGTCCCAGCTTATTGGATACTCGGTCGCAGCAAATTCCGTGGCTATGTGACCGCACGTCACGACGATGATGAGAGGTTGCGTCAAGTCCTGCAAGATTTGCCAAGTGGCGTGGACTCGTTCCGTGTCAACCTCGCCGCAGAGCACCCTGACGCGGCGGCTCTCGAGAAGCTGGCAAAGATGCCATTTGGGTCTGGCAATGATGCAGAGTTGCTGATAGATGGCGAGGCCACATTCAACAGCATCTTCGAGGGAATTCGCCAGGCAAAGGACTATGTTCTGGTCCAATTCTTCATAGTGAAGGACGATGAGTTGGGCCGGAAACTCCAGGCGGAACTGATTGCGAAGGCCAACGAGGGTGTTCGCGTCTACTTTATGTACGACGAGATCGGCAGTCACAAGCTCCCCAAAGCCTACCTGCGGGAGTTGCGCTCGGCCGGGGCTGAGGCCTTCTCGTTTCACACCACAAAGGGCCCCCGCAACCGGTTCCAGATCAACTTCCGCAACCATCGCAAGATCGTGGTTGTGGATGGGCGTACTGCTTGGATTGGCGGACACAATGTCGGTGATGAGTATATGGGCAGAGATCCCAAATTCGGTCGCTGGAGAGACACCCATGTCAAGATAACCGGGCCGATAGCTCTGGGTGCGCAGCTTTCATTCCTGGAGGATTGGTACTGGGCCACTCACACAATTCCAGAACTGAGCTGGCAACCCGTTGCCTCTGACAGTGGCGATCTAGATGTTCTAATCATTCCAAGCGGGCCAGCCGACAGTTTGGAAACAGCGGGATTGATGTTCATGCACGCAATAACCGCGGCCCAAAGACGGGTTTGGATTGCCAGTCCGTACTTCGTCCCGGACGAATCCATCATGGCCGCACTGCAACTAGCAGGTCTGAAAGGCGTGGACGTCCGCATTCTCATTCCCGACAAGCCCGACCACCTGCTGGTTTACCTTACCGCCTTTTCCTATTTCGATGATGCCGGGCACACCGGGGTGAAATTCTACCGCTACACCGACGGATTCCTTCACCAGAAGGTGATACTGGTCGATGACATAGTTGCGGGCATAGGGACCGCGAATTTCGACAACCGCTCCTTCCGCCTGAATTTCGAGATCACTGCGATATTCGTGGACAGTACTTTCACGTCCAAAGTGGAAGCGATGTTTCTGGAGGACTTCGCGGGATCCCGCCAGATGATGCCTGGCGACTACGACGACAAGTCGTTCTGGTTCAGGCTCGCAGTACGATTGGCTAGGTTGACTGCACCAATTCAGTAGAGGCTCACGTTCGGGAGGCGAGGTTGGCCGGGCGTCACCCGGGTACGGTTTGCGACCCTTCCTCCATGCCGAAGTCTGTGCATTGTTTACATTGGTACTGTACCGCCGTCGTTCCGACTATCTACCATTCACCGGAGTTCCCCATGCCTCGGTCTGCCACCCAGGACAAATTCAGCAAGGGCTTCCTGCTGCTCCTGACACTCGGCGTTTCTCTTTTGTTCTTCCGCATGATCCGACCCTTCTTCATGGCAGTGTTACTTGCTGGGATATTCAGTGGCATGGCATATCCGCTCTATCGCCGATTTGAGCGGTGGTTCAGGGGCCGCAAGGTACCGGCCTCGATTGTCACAATTCTGATTGTGCTGGGCTTGATTGTGATCCCACTAACAGGATTCCTCGGTGTTGTCGCGTCGCAGGCGATACACGTGAGTCAGTCTGTGACCCCGTGGGTTGAACAGCAGGTGAGTCAGACCGATCAGTTGGACGAAATGCTCAGCAAGTTGCCTTTCTATGACAGTTGGGAGCCTTATCGAGATGTGGTGGCTACAAAGATCGGTGAGTTCGCTGGCAATGTCGGTACTTTCCTGGTGAATAGCGTGGCGTCAGCCACAAAGGGCACTGCTTCCTTCATGCTGCGTCTCTTCATCATGCTGTATGCCATGTTCTTCTTTCTCATTGGAGGCAGAGAGATCCTCGAGAAGATCCTCTACTACATGCCGCTGGGTCCAAAAGAAGAGAACAGGATGGTGGAGAGGTTCATATCGGTCACTAGGGCCACGATCAAAGGGACGTTGGTGATCGGTGCGATTCAGGGCACACTGGCGGGACTGGCCTTCTTTGTTGCAGGAATTGGCGGGTCAGCGTTCTGGGGTACCATAATGGCAGTGTTGTCAATCATACCAGGGGTAGGGACGGCACTGGTTTGGATTCCTGCAGTCATCTACCTGATCGCAATAGGAAAGCTGACTACCGGTATTCTCTTGGCATTGTGGTGCGGACTCGTGGTAGGCACCGTGGACAACGTACTCAGACCGCGATTGGTGGGACGGGACACCAAGATGTCCGACCTGATGATCCTGCTGGGAACACTGGGCGGGATCCTCATCTTCGGTGCAGTCGGATTCATCGTGGGACCCATCATCGCGGCACTATTCGTGACCATATGGGAAATGTATGGTGAGGCCTTCAAGGAGTACTTGCCCGAGGTTACGCCGCTGACCGGCGAGTGGAAGACACAGAAATGAGTTGAGGCCCAGCATGGGGCTTGGCGGTCAGGCCACTTGGACCTTCTCTCCATGCTTTCGGTTCCACCACAACGTGGTTGCTGCAACCACAACCGGTATGATGAGTACCTGGGGGCCCATCCGAAGGCTAAATTGCGCGGCTGCCATCTGAATGACACAACCATCGTCTCCAGAAAACGGATGATATGCACACTCCAGTAACATGGTTAACAACCGGGGCTGTCATCTTGATGACGGTAGGATGTATCGGCGACGCTGTCGATACTCATTTTGCGAGTGCCTGGAGAAACAGCCCCGATCGGCCCTGGGCAGGGCCCAGCTACTGGGCCAACCGACTGCAGGATTGGGAAGTCCGAAACGGCAAGCTGCGCTGCATCATCCCGGGTCCTATGCGAACAGTACATCTGTTGACTCGACGGCTCGGCGCGTCGGACGGTGGGTTCGAGCTGTCTGTCAGATTGGGACCCACTAATCCACTCGGCGAAGACTCTGCTGCAGGAAGCGCGGGCTTCCTGGTTGGAGCCGGCAAGGATCTGGACTACCGTGCCGCCTCACTGATCCATCACAGTCACGGCGAGGCAGGCGGGCTGTACATCGGGATCGACACCCGTGGCAGACTCTTCGTACGTGACTTCGAGCAAGAAGAGGGAACGCTGGCATTCAGCAATGATGCCCTTTCCTCCATCGACTCGGTCACACTACGTGTTCGCGCTACTCACGAACCACGCGGTTATTCGATTCGAGTCACGGCCATCGGCAAAGACAGCATATCACTCGACATCGACGATATCGCCGCTGATCGATTGATCGGCAATGTGGCACTTGTTTCACACACTAGCTCGAACCGTTCCAACGCCTACTGGTTCGACAGTTGGTTGGTCGAGGGTAGCAAGTTCGAGGTTCACAATGACCGACAGCTCGGTCCTGTAATGGGGAGCCAGCATACGCTGAGTCGTGGTACTCTAAAGCTCACTGCCCAGCTGATGCCCGTGCGGCCGCGGAGGGACGCGGGCCTCGAAGCTCCGCCGGACACGGATGAGCGCAGCAACCTGGTCGAGCTGCAAGTACGAGAGGGTAGAACGTGGAAGGCAATTGGTACGGCTGAGGTAGTCGTCCCCGGCTACACTGCAACGTTCAAGATCGAAGACTTGGATTCGAGTCGAGATGTACCGTTTCGCCTGGGCTATCGGCTGACCAATACAGATGGCTCCTCAGACATCTACTACAAGCACGGAGTGGTACGCCGAGATCCGATCGACAAAGACGAGATCGTAGTGGCCGCATTAACGGGCAACCACAACGTCGCTCGACCGCTCCCAGGACGTTGGGCCGGAGTCGACGGTGGTTGGTTTCCCTGGAATTGGGGCGTCTGGTTCCCACATACCGACATCGTGAAGCATGTCACCGCTCACCAACCCGATTTCCTGTTCTTCAGTGGCGACCAGGTTTACGAGGGTGCGAGCCCAACGACCACCGACCTTGCACATCCGTACGAAGACTATCTGTACAAGTGGTACTTGTGGTATTGGGCTTTTGGCGAACTGACCGCCGAGATACCCTCGGTCGCGATTCCGGACGACCACGACGTGTACCACGGCAACATCTGGGGTGCCGGTGGTAAGGCCACGCCACCAGGGTTGGCGGGGGCCGCGGCACAAGACCAGGGTGGATACAAGCTGCCACCGGACTGGGTCAAGATGGTGGAGCGGACGCAGACAAGTCATCTGCCCGATCCGTACGATCCCACACCGGTGGAGCAAGGAATCGGTGTGTACTACACGGACGTTCGCTACGGTGGGATCAGCTTTGCCGTGATCGAAGACCGCAAGTTCAAATCGGCACCGGCGCCGCTGCTACCCGATGCTGAGGTGTGGAACGGCTGGGCCCAAAACCCCGGTTTCGATCCAAAAACGGAGGCAGACGTTCCCGGAGCCGTTCTTCTGGGCGAGAGACAGTTGGACTTCTTGGAGCTTTGGGCTGCCGATTGGAGTGACGGTACGTGGATGAAAGTGCTGCTGTCCCAGTCAATGTTCACCAATGTGGCCACTCTGCCCGACAGCGCGACCAGTGGCTCGATTATTCCATCGCTTCCGATCTTGGACCCAGGTGAATACGCGGAGAACGAGAAGACGGTGAGTGACATGGACTCGCATGGCTGGCCCCAGTCGGGACGCAACAGAGCGCTGCGTGCCATGCGCAAGGGATTCGCCGTGCACCTGGCGGGCGATCAGCATCTGGGCAGTACGGTTCAATACGGCATCGACGACTGGGGTGATGCAGGATTCGCCCTCTGCGTGCCATCGGTAGCCAACTTCTGGCCCCGTCGCTGGTACCCACCGGAACCGGGAGCGAATCACGATCCAAACTCGCCGCGGTACACCGGCGACTACGAGGACGGCTTCGGTAACAAGATGACAGTGTACGCCGTTTCCAATCCAACCAAGTCAGATCGGGAGCCCGCTCGACTCCACGACCTGGCCCCCGGTTATGGCATTGCCCGGCTCAATCGCAACACACGTGAGACCAGCCTGGAAGCCTGGCCCCGCTGGGCGGATCCCTCAGCGGACGGTTCCCCATATGCGGGCTGGCCGGTGGTGTTCAATCAGAGCGACAATTATGGACGTGAGGCGGTGGGGCATCTTCCGAGGCTAGAAGTGGAGGGGTTAGTCGATCCCGTGGTTCAGGTAATAAACGAGCGTTCGGGCGAGGTGGTCTACACAATTCGCGTCGCCGGTACCAGCTTCCGCCCCAAGGTTTTTGAGGAGGGCGCTTACACCATGATTGTCGGGGAGCCGGATAGCGGGACTATTCACACTTTCATTGGGCTCCGGCCGGCTCGTGATCAGCAGGACACGATTTCCGTGTCGTTCAACTGAGAGTTATGCGCACCGTGTCCGACCCCGAGCACAGCCCGGGGTCGCGGACACCTCTAATCGCTCTGCAGCTCCTTTACCACCATGTCACCCATCTCGGTAGTGCCAATCCCACTGCGGGCATCGGCCGAGGGCACCTTACCGCTCGTGAGCAGCCGGCTCACGGCATCCTCGATCCTCGCTGCGGCCTGCGTCTCACCCAGGAAGTCCAGCATCATGCCGACGGCCCCGATCGATCCCAGCGGACACGCTACGTTCTTGCCGGCATACTTGGGCGCCGAGCCGTGGATCGGCTCGAACATGGATGTCTTGCCGGGGTGGATGTTGCCCGATGCCGCGATGCCCATCCCACCCTGAAGCATCGAACCCAGGTCAGTGATGATGTCCCCAAACATATTGGACGTCACTATCACGTCGAACCACTCGGGGTTCTTGACCATCCACATGCAGCAGGCGTCGACGTAAGCATGATCGGTCTCGACGTCGGGGAAATCTGCCGCGACCTGGGCGAAGGCCCGGGTCCAGATGTCTTGTGGCCTTAGCGCGTTGGCCTTGTCGACCAGGGTGACCTTGGGCTTGTGGCCCCCACCCTTGTCCTGGGCCCTCTTTCTGGCCAGCTCAAAGGCGTAACGACAGGCCCTTTCGCACCCCTTCCACGTGTAAAC
This sequence comes from Gemmatimonadales bacterium, assembly GCA_030597435.1. Lineage (GTDB taxonomy): Bacteria > Gemmatimonadota > Gemmatimonadetes > Gemmatimonadales > GWC2-71-9. Next base: position 7,305 of record JAUVRV010000066.1, read on the forward strand.
GCCGTTCACCAGGGCGACCTCGTCCGGGGTCCCCTTCTTCAGGTGCCCGCCGATCTGGGAGTAGAAACCCTCGGTGTTTTCCCGCACCACGATGAAATCGATGTCCTCCGGTCCTTTGTCCTTCAGCGGACACAGGTGCTCGGCGTACAGCTTGATCGGGCGCAGGTTGATGTACTGATCGAGTCCAAATCGTAGTCCCAGGATCACCGACCGTTCCACCAGGCCCGTCTCGACATCCGGATGCCCGATTGCCCCCAGGAGCACGGCGTCGAGCGTGCGCCACTCGTCGATTACCGACTCCGGGACCAGCTCCTTGGTCTTCAGGTAATGCTCTCCGCTGTAGGGATATTCGACCAGCTTGTACCGGAAGCCTTCTATGGCGGCCACCGCCTCCAACACCCTGAGACCTTCATTATGCACCTCCGGGCCAATGCCGTCACCTGGCAGACTACCTATGTCGTAGGAATTCATTCCCATCTCCCGACCAGTAAAATGTTGAGGCAACATGGCGCTAGAATCGTGGCCTCACAAGTCCTGCTGTATGATCTCCAACAGATTCTGGTGCTAACACCTCCAGCGGGACATCTTTAAGAGACCAAAGCCAGGGTGGGAGCCCTGTCAACTGCTGAGGAGAACCCATAATGCGATGCACAAGATGCGGCCATGAAACGGCCGATTCACATAAGTTCTGCCCCGAGTGCGGCAATTTCCTGCGAGAGGCTTTCAGCGACCACCGACTGCTGCATGCCCGCATGACAGAGAGTGAAGGCAGACACAAGGACGCTCGGCGCGAAGTGGAGCAACTCGTAGAAACCGAACCCGACCACGTTCTGGCCAACCACTTGTTGGGCACCATGTACTACCACCAGGTCACGCCGGACCTGGCAATTGAGCGTTATGAGCACGCGTTGGAACTGGCGCCTAGATTCGTCGTGTGTTCCTACGATCTAGGTGTTGCCTACTATCACCGCGGCAACATGCCCAAGGCGATCAAGGCGTTCCGTCACTGCCTCGATATAGACCCACACTACAACGCGGCCCATTACCGACTTGGCATATCGCTGTTCCACGCCGGTGAGCTGGATTTGGCACTGGAACATTTCGAGAAGTGCACGGCTCTCACTCCTGAATACCTCATGGCCCGATACCACATTGGCGTGATCTACGAGAGGCTGGAGGACTGGGAGTCGGCCGCACGTGAGTTCCAACGCAGCGTCGATGAGGTCGTGGAAGAAGTCAGCAGTCTGTATCACTTGGCGGAGTACTACAAAGCAAAGGGAGAGAAGGAGAAGGCAGCTGAACTACTCGAACGCGCGCGGCAGTTCGCGCGTACCGAAGCGTCATAAACTCACCTCGAGGCACCACTCAATAGGGAGACAAGGGTGACAGTTCCTTCCGAAGAAGGGCTTGTGTACGACTGGTCGGCACCGGACGGCGTCGAACAACCACAGACAAGAACGGCGATGTTAGACGACGAGACGTTACGTGACGGGCTTCAGAGCCCTTCCGTAACCGATCCTCCCACAGACGTGAAGATCAAGATCCTACACTTGATGAACCGCCTTGGCATCGAGACCGCCGACATTGGTCTCCCCGGTGCCGGCCCGAGGCAGCGAGAAGCCGTTGAGCGCCTCTGTAGGGAGATCGCTGACAACAAGCTGCAGATCAAGGCGAACTGCGCGGCCCGCACAATGATCGTCGATATCCAGCCAATCGCGGACGCGGTGCACAAGACGGGCGTTCCCATAGAGGCATGCGTTTTCATCGGGAGCAGTCCGATCCGGCAGTATGCGGAGGAGTGGGACCTCGAGCACATACTGCGACATACCAGCGAGGCCGTGGGATTCGCTGTCAAGGAAGGCCTCGAAGTCATGTACGTGACCGAGGACACGATCCGAGCAAAGCCCGACGACTTGCGATTGCTGCTGACTGCCGGAGTTGAGACCGGGGCCACCAGAGTCTGCTTATGTGACACGGTCGGAGCCGCAGTGCCCAAAGGCGTGATCAATCTCGTTACCTGGGTAAAGGAGCTGCTTGAGGAACTCGGCGTCGGCGACACGGTTGGTATCGACTGGCACGGTCACCGTGACCGAGGGCTCGACGTCGCGAACACGCTCGCAGCGCTCGAAGCCGGTGCTACTCGGGTTCACGGGACCGCTCTGGGAGTAGGCGAGAGAGTTGGCAATACTCCCATGGAGCAACTGCTGGTGAATCTCAAGCTCCTGGGCTGGCGTGATGACAACCTCACGGCACTACCCGATTATGTCGACACCGTGTCGAAGGCTCTCGGAGTGCCGATCCCGGTCAATTCACCTATCATCGGCCGTGACGCCTTTCGGACTGCTACCGGCGTTCACGCAGCGGCCGTAATCAAGGCAAAACGTAGAGGGCAGGCCTGGCTCGCCGACCGTGTGTATTCAGGCGTTCCTGCAAGTTGGGTGGGTCGCGAGCAAGAAATTGGAGTGGGACACAAGTCTGGTACCTCCCACGCCGGGCGCTCCCCGGATGCACGCGGCTCGCCCGGCGGGCCCGAGGTGGTAGACGCGGTCTTGGCGGTTGCCAAGAAATC
>JAUVRV010000253.1 GCA_030597435.1 Gemmatimonadales bacterium
GCCACGTCTGCGCGATCGTTGACCAACACAATGGTCCCATGTGACTCACATACCGCCTTGGTTTGCCGGGCCAATTCGGTCAAACGCTTCCCGCCCAGCCGGCCCGAACGGATGTGCAAGGCAACGTCGTTTCCGAGAGAAAGGGCACGAGCCAGGTCGGAAAAGTTGGTGAGTTCGAGAATGGAGTGGTCAGTAACTGCGTGGAGCCGTGGAAGATGCCGCTTCACTCGAAGCGATCGCCCTTCTTGGCGTTCTTCCCTCTCAACCACGCCGACGCAGCCATGCGTTGTCGGCCAGCCGGCTGGACGTCGAGGAACTGAAGGGCACCGGAGCCGGTGGCGACAACGAATGCCGGATCCGTTTCGAGGATTTCACCGGGTTGTTCGTGCTGTTCCCATTCATCGGCCAATCTGGGACCGAATAACTTCACCTCGCGGTCGCCCAACGAGGTTCGCGCGCCGACTCGCGGATCGAGTGCCCGGACCAGCCGGGCAATCTGCTGGGCCGAATCCGACCACCGGATTCTAGCCAGATCGCCCGTGAGTTTGGGTGCGTATGTCGACTCCGAGTCCCGCTGTGGTGTCGGTTGAGCGGTGCCGGTTTCTAGCAGTGCCAAGGCCTCAACCAGCGCCAACGCGCCGAGTTCGGCCAGACGCTGGGTTAGCTCGCCCCCCGTTTCGTCTGGTGCAATCGGAGTCGTCACTTGATGAACTATGGGGCCGGTATCGAGTCCGGCATCCATCTGCATAATGGTCACACCTGTTTCATCGTCGCCGTTGATGATCGCATGCTCGATGGGCGCCGCGCCACGTAGGTGTGGCAGCAGAGACGCATGGACATTGATCATGCCTCTTGGGGGCAATTCCAACAGCGTCGACGTCAGGATGTGACCGTATCCGACCACTATCCCAAGCGCCGGTTCAACGGCCTGGAACTGCTCCAAGAACTCCAGGTCGGTAGGTCGATCGGGCTGCAACACGGGAAGGCCGAGGCCGAGCGCTTCCGTCTTGACTGGTGGTGGCATCAACTTCGAACGGTGACGGCCCTTGGCACGATCTGGTTGGGTAACGACCACCTCCACATCGAAGCCCTCTTCCACGAGGGCTCGAAGCGACGGGACCGCAAACTCGGGCGTGCCGAAGAAAGCCAACCGCATGATCAGATCCTAGCCGCTGCGGTAGGAACCTCTTTCAGGAATCCGGTCCTTCCCTTGCGCAGCTTCTTCCACTTCTTCATCAGCATCCGGCGCTTCAACGGGCTCAAATGATCCAAGAATAGTATCCCGTTGAGGTGATCGATCTCGTGCTGAATAGCGCGTGCCCGCAGGTCAATCACCTCCAGCTTGATGCGATCACCTTCGAGGGTAGTCGTCTCAACCACGACTCGTTGGGCTCGATCCACGTCACCGAAGATGTCCGGGATCGACAGACATCCCTCCTCACCGCGGACCTGACCGGTTCGCTCGACGATCACCGGGTCGATCAGGACTACGGACGGTTCGTCATTCACGTCGACGACGGCTACGCGTTGGGCGACCCCGACCTGGTTTGCCGCTAAACCGATACCGTCGTCGGCCCACATGGTGTCGAACAGGTCAGTCACGAGCTGACTGATCTCGGCATCAACCGTACCCACCTCGGAAGATTGCTCGCGCAGTACCGGCGAGCCCAAGAGGTGAATTGTACGGAGACTCATTTCCTGCTCTTGGACGATTCGCCAGGAACCACGATCTCGGCAATCCGGCCACGCTGAACAACGAGGCGAGACTCGCCACTCTTGATGGTGACCTTATCGTCCTTCAGGTGTACTACTTCGCCCACGATACCGCCTGCGGTGACGACCTCGTCCCCTTTCCTTATCTGCTCCAACCGCTCACGATGTTTCTTTTCCTGCTGCGTCTTGGGTCGGATAATGAGAAAGTAGAAGATGGCGACGATCGCCAGCATCTGGACCAGGAAGATCGTCATCCCACCACCGCCAGATTGTCCCGACGGCGCAAATGCAAAGAGAGCTTCGATATTCACTAATTCCCTCGTGCGTTATACCTGGTTATCCAATCACGACTCCAGCTGTCAAAACAGCCGGCGGCGATCTGCGTGCCCGCCTCCGTTGCCAGCGCGACCAGGAACCGCACGTTATGCAACGACAACAACCGCAGTCCAAGGAGTTCATCAGCCGCGAACAGGTGCCGCAAATATGCACGGCTATACGTGCGACAGGTCTCACAGTCGCACGACTCCTCCAATGCTGCCGGGTCCCTGCGGAACGCTGCATTCCTGATATTGAGCGGTCCATCCGAGGTGAATGCCGTACCATTGCGGCCATTCCGCGTCGGTGCGACACAGTCGAAGAGATCCATTCCCCTCGAAATCGCCTGCAGCAGGTCTTCAGGGAAGCCGACACCCATAAGATAACGCGGAATCGAGCTTGGAAGCGACGGCGCCAGGGTATCCAATACTGCGTACATCGTCTCTTTTGGCTCTCCTACGGCCAAGCCTCCTACCGCAAGGCCCGTCCAGTCGGCGATCGAGCCGATTTGGTCCAGACCCCGGTGCCGGAGGTCGCGATGCGTGGCACCCTGAAGGATGGGCCAAAGGGTCTGGCGCTGTGGTTCGTCGGCACAGAACGACCGATGTCTGACGGCACACCGCTCGAGCCAGCGTGTGGTTCGTTCGAGGGCCTCTTCGGCCAGTGTGAATTCGGCCTGGCCCGGAACGACGTGGTCAAAGGCCATGGCAACATCGGCACCGAGCGCCCATTGGATCTCAACTGCTCGCTCCGGGGTGAGACGCCGTCTGCTCCCGTCGATATGGGACTGAAACTCGACCCCGTCTTCGTCGACCTTGCGGAAGCCGGCCAACGAGAACACTTGGAAGCCGCCGGAGTCGGTCAGTAAGGGGTGCGGCCAAGCCATGAAGTTGTGCAGGCCGCCAAGCTCGGCAACGACGTCCTCACCGGGTCGTAGATGCAGGTGATAGGTATTGCCCAGCACCATCGAGGCGCCAACCGATTCGAGATCGTAAGGTGACAGCGCACGCACCGTACCTTGGGTTCCGACCGGCATGAAGGTCGGGGTTGCTATCACTCCGTGGGGCAGCTCGAGCCGACCCTTGCGCGCAAAGCCTTCGGTAGCATCAACGTGGTAGTCGAACAGCGTCACAATACCACCATTGCATCACCGTAACTGTACAGCCGGTATCCAAGCCTCACCGCCTCACGATAGGCCTGCATGGTGAGTTCATAGCCGGCAAATGCAGCGACGAGCATGAGGAGAGTGGAACGGGGTAAATGGAAATTTGTCAGCAACGCGTCAACCAGTTTGAACTCGTAGGGTGGGTGTATGAACAGATTGGTCCATCCAGACATTGCCTGCAAGGATTGGCGGTCTCCAATCGTCTCCAGCACCCGAGCCGACGTGGTGCCGATGGCCCAGATTTTCCGGCCCGACTCCTTGGCTTGCTTGATGGTCGCCACCGCATCACTCGACACTTCATACCACTCCGCATGCATCGGGTGGTCTGTGAGATCTTCCGTGTCAACCGGCTTGAATGTCCCTGGACCAACGTGCAGCACTATCGGGACTACCGCTACCTGCCGCTCGCTCAAACGAGACAGTATCTCGGGTGTGAAATGGAGCCCCGCGGTCGGTGCGGCTACACTGCCATCGGTGCGGGCGTAAACGGTCTGGTAGCGATCTTGGTCGAGTGCATCGGGTTCACGTTCTATGTACGGAGGAAGCGGGACTTTTCCGAATTGCTGCATCACTTCGTCCAGAGACAGGGTGCCGGAGAACTGTACCTTTCTCAGACCTCCTCCCACTACGTCGACGATCTTGGCAATACAGTCGTTACCGAAGCGCACGGTGCGGCCGTGCTTGAGTTTACCTCCAGGGTGGACCATTGCGAGCCAGGTACCATCGGGTTCTGGATGTACCAGCAGAACTTCGGCCTCGCGTCCGTTATCACGCATGCCGATCAAGCGCGCTCGGATCACGCGACTCTCATTTACGACCACCACGTCACCGGGGTCAGGTAGCATAAAGAAGTCGGCAAAACTGCCGTGGTCGATTTGTCCCGTTGTTTGCCGCACTATCAGCAACCGGCTGCCCCCTCGGTCGGGTAGCGGCCGCTGAGCAATCAACTCACGCGGGTAGTCGTAGTCGAAGTCGGACGTGCGGAGCGTGCGAGGCACTAGCCTTTGTTGAAGAAACTTCCCTGGTTGCCGTTGGAGGTGGGTGGTGTGTAATCGAAGTGTCTGTATGCTGCCGGTGTTGCGATCCGTCCACGGGGGGTGCGGCTGAGGAAGCCCTGCTGAATGAGGTATGGCTCGTACACCTCCTCCAGGGTGCCGGCATCCTCGCCGATCGCGACAGCTATGTTGTTCAAGCCAACGGGGCCGCCATCGTGCTTCTCTATGATGAGCCGAAGAATGCGGGCATCCATGTCGTCCAAGCCATACTCGTCCACGTTCAATCGTTCCAGTGCGACCTGGGCTACCTGTTCGGTGATCGTGCCATCAGCTCGCACTTGCGCGTAGTCCCTGACGCGTCGGAGTAGGCGATTCACAACGCGGGGGGTGCCACGGCTGCGTTTTGCGATTTCGAGTGCCCCGGTGGGCTCCATCGCGACACTCAGAATCCCGGCGGATCGTGTGACTATCTGCTCGAGATCTTCGGTTGGGTAGTAACCCAGTCTCTCGATGAGACCGAACCTGGCTCGCATGGGTGGAGTGAGCATTCCGAACCGGGTTGACGCTCCAATGAGTGTGAAGGGCTCGACTCCCATCGGGATCGTCTGTGCGTTTGGTCCTTCGGCGATCCTGACGTCAACGCGAAAGTCTTCCATCGCCGGATAGAGAAACTCTTCCAGGACGGGTCGTAAACGGTGAATCTCATCTATGAAAAGGACGTCTCCCCGCTGCAGCGTGGTCAGCAAGCCCACCAGGTCGCCTGATTTTTCCAGTACCGGTCCACTGGTCGTGCGGATGTTGACGCTCATCTCCCGGGCCACCATCATCGCCAGCGTTGTCTTGCCCAGCCCTGGCGGTCCAAAGAAGAGCGTGTGGTCCAGCGGTTCGCCACGCTGCCTGGCCGCATCGATCGCGATCTGGAGGCTCTCCTTGACCTTCTCTTGGCCGACGAACTCTGCCAGCCTCGATGGGCGAAGTGA
>JAUVRV010000073.1 GCA_030597435.1 Gemmatimonadales bacterium
CCCCCAATTACATTCCTTCGCTCAACATTCGCGCCCGGTCACGCGTAGGAGATTTGATGGTCCACGTTCTCAAACCAGCTGTCATTTTGACAGGTACGCTTTTGGCGATCGCTCCGCCCGCTCTCGGGCAGGTAGACGCAGATCGCATCATAGATCCGGAGGATCCCACACCGGCTCCACTACCTTGGGTGTCCGCGTCCGTCAGGGATGGCGACATAGATATCGACGGTCGGCTGAATGAGGCTGCATGGGCACTAGCGATTCCGGCCACGCAGTTCGTGCAGGGTGAGCCCGTGGAGGGTGCGCCACCCGAGTCACGCACCGAGGTTCTGGTACTGTTCGATCGGGGCGCACTTTACGTGGGAGCCCGGCTCTACGAGGACAATCCCGATGACATAGCCGATCAGCTCGTTCGGCGGGACGAAAACGGCCAGTACGACTATTTCGAGCTTTCGCTCGATCCCAACAACGACCGGCGTACCGGCTACCGGTTCCGGGTCAGCGCGGCCGGCGTCCAGCGGGACGTTTACATGTTCGATGACGTGCGGGAGGACGCAGCCTGGGACGGTGTCTGGAACTCGGCGGTCCAGCGGGATTCACTAGGGTGGGTAGTCGAGATGCGGATCCCACTCTCGCAGGTCAGGTTCACTGTCTCCGATACGGTGCAGTCCTGGGGCATCAACTTCACGAGAAGACGCTTGGTAACCAATGAGATAACCTACCTGGCACTGGAATCTCGGATCACCCACGGAAAGGTGAGCGTCTTCGGCCGGCTCGAGGGCCTCGACCTGCCCAGTGGAGCACGCCGTTTGGAACTCAGGCCCTATGCGTTGGCCAACGCACGCACGGCACCCGCGGTAGTGGGCAATCCATTCTTTGACGGCTCTGCCATGGGAACCCGCGCTGGTCTGGATATGAAGCTCGGGCTCGGTGCATCCCACACGCTCGATCTCACGATCAACCCCGACTTCGGACAAGTCGAGGTCGACCCGGCGGTGATCAATCTCTCCGCATTCGAGACCTTCTTCGACGAGAGGCGGCCGTTTTTTGTGGAAGACGCACAGGTGTTCGACTTCGGTCTCTCTGGCAGACGGAACACTCTGTTCTACAGTCGTAGAATTGGCCGCGCGCCTCACGGCTCGGCACCATCCGGCGTAGACTTCAGAGACATTCCGACCCAAACGTCGATCATGGGAGCGGCAAAACTCACGGGCCGTCCGGCCAGTGGGTTCTCGATCGGAGCCTTGGCGTCGTTGACAGGTCGTGAGACGGGCTTGGGCTATGAAGAGATAGCCGGTCAAACCCAGTTCACCGTAGAGCCCAGAAGCCAGTACGGCGCGATCCGATTACAGCAGGACTTCAGGAACGGCGGTACCCAGATCGGCACGATGGTAACCGTCACCAATAGAGAACTCCCCAACGACGGCAGCTTCGACTATCTCCCGTCCAACGCGTATGCCGCGGGCCTGGACTTCGAGCACAATTGGGGCGGCTCACGGTCACGCGACTGGGCGCTGACCGGCTACGTAGCAGGGACCTCGGTTAGGGGCTCACCAACCGCTTTGTTGGGGCTTCAGCAGCGGAGCAACCACTACTTCCAGCGACCGGATGCAACACGTGTTTCGCTCGATTCGACTGCGACGCAGATGATCGGAGTGGAATGGCGACTCGAGTTCTCACGCCGTAGTGCCACACACTGGACCGGAGGCCTTTGGCTGGGAGAGGTCACCCCCGGATTCGAGGTCAACGACCTGGGTTTCTCACAGTCTGGTGAGAAACTCGACATCGGCGGCCGTATCCAATACCAGGAGATCAGGCCTGGCAAGGTGTTCAGGAACTACCGCGTCAGCTTGTGGACGTTCCACAACTTCCGGCACGAGGCGTTGGACGAGATTGGCTCATGGAACTCTTGGGCCCGCGCTCACAAGACCGGAGCGTTCATGGCCAACGCCAATGTCGAGTTCCTCAACTACTGGGGAGTCAACTTCCGCGGGCATTACTCGCCACAGTCGATGAGCGATGTCGCGACTCGTGGTGGCCCGCTCATGGTCGACCCTGCTTCCACATCGCTCACCATCGGGGCCAATACCGACCGGCGCAAGATGGTATCCCTGCGGCCTTCGCTGACCTACGAGGTCCGCCACTTGGGCGGTTACTCGTGGCGCACCGGACTCGACCTCGCATTCCGACCGACACCCAGCTGGGAGATCCAGTTGAGACCCCAATACTCGACCCAGCTGCAACCGGCACAGTATGTAACGAGAACTGGCGATGTTGGTTACGATCCAACCTACGGTAGGCGCTATCTCTTCTCAGATCTCGAGCTGCGTTCCCTTTCGGTCCAGGCACGGGTGAACGTTGCTTTCAGTCCTACTCTGACTCTGCAGCTGTTTGCTCAACCGCTCGTGTCTTCGGGTGACTATCTGACGTACAAGCAACTCGAGCAGGCGGAGAGCTTTGACTTCGGCTCGTTTGAAGAAGGCCAAGCTGTATCGGTCGAGGACGGGGTCTCGTGTTCCGGCGGTCGCACGTGTGTGAGCGAGGGCACTCGTTACGTCGACTTCGACGGAGACGGTAGCACCGACCACGCGTTCTCCGACAGGGACTTCAACTTCCGATCGCTGCGGCTCAACGCAGTCATGCGGTGGGAGTTCCGCCCCGGTTCAACCGTCTTCCTCGTGTGGCAGCAGAGCAGAACCGACAGGGTGACCGACGGATCGTTCGACTTCGGCCGGGACATCACTCAACTGTGGCGATCCGAGCCGGAGAACTTGTTCATCGTGAAGTTCACGTATTGGTTGGGACTATAGGAGGAGATTAGAAGGGGAAGAAGGGGAAGAAGGGGAAGGAGATTCCCCCTGCCCTGCTTCACCTCTCAGCCCTCATCCACTGCTTCATCCCCTTCCCCTCCCTCCCCGTCTAATCCGGCGACGGCCCATCCACACGCACCTCACCAGCATTCACCACTTCCTTCCGCACCGCCAGAAGCATACAATTCCGCTGCCACCCCCTCCCACGAGGCCAAAAGTGAAGCATTCTGTTTCGAAGTTCGCTCCGGCTCCGATGACTCTGGGCCTGCTGTTCGCAATCGCCCCTGTGGCTCTCGGTCAGGCCGTACCGATTACATCAGACATGTTGCGGGAGCTGGAGTTTCGCACGATAGGTCCTGCGGTCACAGGTGGCCGTATTCACGATGTAGAGGCGCTACCGCACGATCCGTCGACGATCTACCTGGCCACCGCGTCGGGCGGGATTTGGAAGTCGACCAACAAGGGAACCACCTGGACTTCGATTTTCGAGAACCAACCTGTCAGCACGTTCGGAGACCTTGAGATTGCGCCCTCCAACAGCGAGATCATTTGGGCTGGTACGGGCGAGCAGAACAACCGGCAGAGCACGTCATGGGGCAATGGGGTGTATCGCTCCACCGACGGTGGTGAGACCTGGGACCATCTGGGACTCGACCAGACGCGTCACATTGGTGAGATAGCCGTACACCCAACGAATCCCGATGTCGCATACGTTGCTGCGCTCGGCAATCTCTGGGCACCCAGTGATGAGAGAGGCATTTACAAGACCACAGACGGTGGGCGCACCTGGGATCGGGTGTTGTTCGTGGACGAGTTCACGGGTGTAGTAGAGATGGTCATGGATCCCGCAGACCCCAACACGTTGTTTGCGGCTACCTACCAAAGACTGCGGCGCACCTGGGGATTCAACGGAGGGGGGCCGGGGAGCGGCATATACCGAACAACGGACGGTGGCGCTACTTGGACCGAACTCACCAACGGACTTCCAGAGGGTGACAAAGGTCGCATTGGATTGGCCATTGCCCAGACCAACGGTCTCATTCTGAATGCGACTATCGAACACGCCTCGGAGTCCGGCGTCTATCGTACGGAAGATGCCGGCGAGACGTGGCGCAAGGTAAACAGCCTCAATCCACGTCCGATGTACTACAGTCACATCTACATAGACCCGACCAACGCGGACCGTGTCTACATTCTGGCCACATCGTTCTACAAGAGTGAGGACGGCGGTCAGACGTTCGAGACTCTGCCAACGCGACCGACATACGACGTGGGCGTACACAGTGACTTCCACGATCTCTGGATCGACCCGAACAACCCCAACCACTTCTACCTGGTTGGTGATGCGGGATTACATGAATCATGGGACATGGGTCAAACGCATATGCGTATTCGCAATCTCCCGATCGGCCAGTTCTACGGGATCGGTGTCGACATGCGCGAGCCCTACTGGGTTTACGGCGGTATGCAGGACAATCATTCGTGGATGGGACCAAGTGCGACCCGGCACTGGATTGGAATTCTCAACGACGACTGGCGCCAGATCGGTTTTGGCGACGGGATGTACCAGCAACCCGATCCCACCAGTCACCGCTATGTCTACGTACTGGCCCAGAACGGGAACATCTTGCGGCTCGATGCCGAGACGGGCGACGCACTGAGCGTTGCGCCGGCTCCACCTGAGGGCGAGAGCTATCGCTACGATTGGGTAACGCCGGCCGTTGTCTCGCGCCACGATCCCAAGGTTGTATACCTCGGTGGCAACAGGTTGTTCATATCGCGCGATCGTGGAAGCAGCTGGGAGTGGACAGAGGATCTCACCCGGCAGATTGACCGCAATGAGTTGGAGCTGATGCGCGTGCGCGGCTCCGAGGCAATGATTTCCAAGAACGATGGCACCAGTTCCTTCGGAGAGATCACGACAATCGCGGAATCACCAATCGACCCCGAAATCCTGTGGATCGGCACGGACGATGGCAACGTTCAAGTCTCCAGCGACGGTGGAGACTCGTGGTCCGAGGTCTCGGGCAACGTCCCCGGTCTCCCCGATGCAACCTACGTGAGTAGGATTGTCGCCTCGGCCGCTGCCGCTGGAACCGGTTACGCAGCATTTGACGCCCACAGAGACGGAGACTTCGAGCCGTACCTCTATCGCACGACCGACTTGGGAGCGACATGGACCCCGATCAAGGGAGGTCTCCCAACCGGTTCGGTGAACGTGATCGTCGAGCATGCCGCTAAACCAGATGTACTCTTTGTGGGAACCGAACACGCGTTGTTCGTGTCAACCGACGCAGGTGGGCATTGGGCCAAGTTCGACAACCTTGCTACAACGCTATTCGATGACATCGTGATCCACCCGCGCGACAACGATCTCATCGTGGGCACGCATGGCCGCAGCATACTGATTCTCGACGATTTGACGCCGATCATCGACTGGTCGGCCGCGAATAGGCTCATGACAGTGCATCTGTTCCCGATAAGACGAGCCACGATGTTCCAGTACTGGAAGGACACTTCCTACCGCGCCGATGCCGAATATGCCGGCACGAACCCACCGTTCGGGGCTATCCTGACGTATTTCCTCAAAGAGAACGCAGATGCGGCATCGATCGCCGTCACCAACCAACGAGGAGAGGTAGTCCGCGAGTTCGCCGTTCCGGCCGATTCCGGACTGCACAGACTGACCTGGGATCTCCGCTACGAGTCCGGACCGGGCAGCGGATTCGGTCAGTCATCACCGACCAACCTGCCACATCCGGTTGGCAACCGGGGTCCATTCGTGGCACCCGGCACGTTCACGGTGACGCTCACGGCTGGCGAAAACCAATCGACGCAGAACGTCACCGTTCGTGGTGACCCGCTGATGCAATTGACCCAGGAGCAATGGGACCAACGCGAGGCGTTCCTCGTGGCATTGCTGGAGACGCAGTACAAACTCCAGGAAACAATGCAGTCCGGTTCCCGGTTGCGGAGACAGCTCGAGGCTCGGCGAGATTCGTTGGGCGCCGATGCGCCGGATGAACTGGTGCAGCAGCTCGAGTCGGCCCAGGCTCTCGAGCGGGAAATCCGCACTCTGAGTCGCACCGCAGGGCAGATAGCTGGTACGTACAACGGTCAGGGCGTACGGCAGGGGAGTCTCTATCCGCCAACCGAGACGCACAGGGAGCAGATGGCGAAGTTGGAAGCGAGGCTGCGGGCGGTGGTTGAGAGGCTAGAGGGAGGAGACTAGGCGGGGAAGAAGGGGAAGGAGGGGAAGGAGTATAGACAACTACATGCAAAGAAGAAATCAATGAACCGAGCGGGCACTCTACTCCTGAGCCGCAGCGATATTGCGTCGCTGCTGACACTGGAAGATTGTATCGATGCGGTCGAAAACGCATTCCGCGCGCATGCGGAAGGCAAATCGATTGCGCCCGGGCTATTGCACGGTGACGCAGCCGAGGGTGAGTTCCATATAAAGGGCGGCGGTTTCAAGGAGCCGATTCCATACTATGCGCTCAAGGCCAACGCCGGTTTCTTCGGTAATGCTGAGCGGTTTGGCTTGCCCAACATTCAAGGGTTGATTCTACTCTACAGTGCCGAGAACGGGTCTCCCCTGGCGGTAATGGACTCCGGCGGGATCACGGTGAAGCGCACTGGCGCGGCAACCGCCGTCGTCGCCAAGTACTTGGCGCGGCGAGATTCGAAGGTCGTCACGATGTGCGGTTGTGGCACCCAAGGCCGCATCCAACTTCGATCACTACTCGAGGTACTGCCGATCGAGCGTGCCAACGCATACTCGGTCGACCATGACGAAGCATCGCAGTACGCCGCAGACATGAGCAAAGAACTGGGCATCCCCGTCAAACACGCGCAGGATCTGGAGCCAGCAGTCAAAGAGTGCGACGTGTGCGTTACCTGCACACCCGCAAAGAAGGCCTTCATCGATCAGTCCTTCGTTACGGCTGGTACACTCGTGGTTGCAGTGGGAGCTGACAGCCCGGAGAAACAGGAGATCGACCCGCGGCTGCTCGCCGCAAATCATGTGGTGGTTGACCTATTGGACCAGTGCGTGTCGGTGGGAGAACTGCATCACGCCATCGATGATGGTCTCATGACCTCAGCCGACGTTCGCGCTGAGCTAGCCGATGTAATTGCGGGAAAAGCGGTGGGGAGATCGTCCGACGATGAGATCATCGTGTTCGACTCGACGGGCACGGCTCTGCAGGATGCTGCCGCCGCGATTCTGGTTTATGAGCGGGCGCTAAAGGGTCGTCACGGCACTCCGTTCGAGTTCGTGTAGCTGGGAAGCCAAGCCGGTGGTCTCCTTCCCCTCCTTCCCCCGCTTCCCCTCCTGATCCGGGGTAGGAAGTGGGGAGGAGGTACTATCTCCTGAGCGTCCTCACTATCGGATAATGATCCACCCCCTCCAGCGCCTCATCCAACACATTCCAGTTGACAAAGCCATCATCGGAACGCGGCTCCAGCAGGTAGAACGCCAGTCGTCCAAGCGGTTGGTCCAGCGACACAACCACCGCCCCGGCTGGCATCGTGAGTTCCGTTTCCTCGTACCGACCGTAGAGTGTGCGTTCGTTGTGGCCCTGAAACTCGCGCGGTGAGGCCGTGGTAGAGTCGATCACGAATCGCTCGACTGTGCCGGTGAAGGGTGTAGTGAGCTGGGTCCATTGCACTCCGTGGTCGGCAAGCTTGGTCAAGACGGCCGTCAAGTCCCCGGGGATCATGTAGGCGGCCGGGACCAGCTCTGTCTCGGTAGGCCGAAACGTGCCATACTCGTACATCAGTTGGGGACGGCTGACATCCAATCGGCGCAGGATCGTCCTTCCCGAGAACGGATTCCGTTCCTCGACTACATCACCCATTAGGATCTCCACCTGCTGCTCGGAACGGGCATGGGTGAACCGAACACCCAGCTCCTGCCCACTGATTGCCGCTCTATCGGCCTCAGCCACAACGTCGCTCACTCGAGCGGCGTTCTCGTAGGTGAAATTGGCAATCTCCTCCACAAACCACAGGCTAGCCTTTACGCGGTCTTCGAACGTGGCGTAGGAGTACGCCTCTCCGAGAATGGCCAACCGGTTTCGCAGCCCGATGTAGTTGTTGTTGAAGCGTGGCCGGTGGTCGAACGTGTACCAGCCGGGCTCCGCGCTGCTACCGCGCCACGGGAGGTTGCCGTAGTAGTAGAAGTCCCAGCCATGATCCTGTTTCACCGCATCCGTGACTGCCGGCAGCAATTCGTTGCGCAGCAGGTCATCGATTGATGGATCCGTGTTGGGGTTTAGTGGCGGCGCATACGTGAGATGGTACGCGTGGGTAGTTCCGTTGGTTGTGTGCAGGTCTACCAAAACGTGGGGATCGTAGGCGTTCATCATCGCGATCAGCGATCGCGCCTCCGGCGAATCGATTTTCATGTGATCCCGGTTGAGATCCAAGCCCTGGGCGTTGGGTCGCTGCCCCATACCGCCAAGCGGCCCGTGCTGCCTACCGCGATTGGTGAGCCGAACCCGCTCGTTTCCGTCCGCGTTGTAGATCGGAGCGATCAGCAACACGAGCGAATCTAGCCACTCGGCATGTTCGCCGTTTGCCAGGTCGCGTAGCAGCATCTGCATCGCTTCCTTACCACATGCCTCACCTGGGTGGATGCTGCCTTGTACGAACACACGTGTCTTACCGCTCGATCGGACAGCCGCAGCGCTCGCGTCATTCAGATTGCCCACTACGACCAACGGTAGCGAGCGTCCCTCCCATGTATACCCGAAGGTCGTCAGGTGTAGTTGCGGGGACGCCTCACTAACCGCTTTCACAAAATCCATCACATCGGCGTACGAACTCGTTTCTACATATCCGGTGCGTTCGGCGCGGGTCTGAATGTCGCTGGCCTTCGCCGTCCAGCCTTGGGCCGTCGCTGTGCCAACCAGGGTCAACGAAGCGACAACCACTCTGCCCATTTCGCGGAGTAGCATTTTGGTCCCGTCTTTGTTTTCGAATTGATCTGGGGATTATCAATATAGCCAGACGTACTATTGGAATCGGATCACGCTGGACTGCAAGAATGCGGTTTACTGCTGTGTGGTCGGTGGCTCAGTCTGATCGCCCTGTAGCGCCCAACGCACCACACCGAGGAGCTGCTCCAACTCGAATGGCTTCTTGAGCACCGCTACAGCACCGAGTCCCTTGGCCACATCGAGTAGCTGTACCTTGCCCTGGTAGGCCCCACCGGAGATCGCGACGACTTGGAGATCGGGGTAGTCTCGGCGCAGTTCGCGCAGGACCGCGACACCGTCCATCTCCGGCATGAACAGGTCGCAGATAACCAGGTCAGGTGGGTTGTCCCGCATCAGATCCAGAGCAACCTTGCCATCCGGAGCCTCGAATGCCTCGTGCCCCTCGCGTACCAGAACCTTGCAGATTACCCGGCGTACGCCTGCTTCATCGTCGATCACGAGGATGTTGGCCAAGCTCGCTCCCAGCTGGTGTCGACCGCCCTTCCTGGCTACAGCAGCCCAAAGGATACCACAATATCATACTAGAACGAGGTGACGCCAGGTCGTTTTGGGGACATTAGGGTGCGGAAATGGGACATTCGTCCAGGATTCTCACAGAAGTGCCCGAATTGACTCAGACCGCGGCATTCCTTAATGTTGACTCGCTCACAAATCACAGATCGCACAAAGAGACTTGCCCATGTCGGTGGCCAGCACACTGAGTTCGGTACCCCTCTTCTCGCAGCTGCGTGAGGGCGGCATCGAGCGGCTTAGCCAAGCTGCG
>JAUVRV010000337.1 GCA_030597435.1 Gemmatimonadales bacterium
ACCGAGGCAACTGCCGTGGATCGCGGCGACGATCGGCTTACCGATGGCGGCCAGACGTTCTACCAGTTCCTGGCCACTCCGCACCAATGCCATCGCCTGATCCCGCCTTTTCATTGCAATGAACTCATCGATGTCCACACCGGCAATGAAGTTGTCCGGCTTGCCAGAAATGAGTACGAGAGCGCGGACGTTGGAATCGGGCTTGAGTTCATCGAGCACCGTCTCCAGCTCTCGCCGAACCAATAGGGATATCGCGTTGACAGACTCACCCGGGACATTCAGTTCGAGGCGGGCAATCCCGTCCGAAATCTCGGTAGTCACGGCAGTCATGTTCAGATACGCTCCAGCACCATGGCGAAGCCCATCCCACCTTGGGCGCACACCGATATCAGGCCGAACTGGCCATCCCGGCGTTTCATCTCGTTGGCCAGCGTCAGGGTGATCCGACCGCCGGTAGCACCAAACGGATGCCCGATGGCAATCGATCCGCCCATCACGTTCAAGTCTTCCCAGTTGACCTCACCAACCGGCTGGGGGCGCCCCAGTTTCTCCACCGCCCACTGTTTTGATTCGAATGCCTGGATGTTGGACAGGATCTGAGCTGCAAAAGCTTCATGCATCTCGACCAATCCCAGTTCCTGCCACCCGATCCCCGCTCGGTCTAGCGCCTTCGGAACTGCGAAGGCAGGTCCTTGCAGTAGTTGTTCACCCGGATCCAATGCCGCGACGGCATACGACCTGATGAATGCCAGCGGCTCATACCCAAGAGAGAGCGCAGCTTCTTCGCTCATCAAAAGTACGGCAGCAGCTCCGTCGGTAAGTGGCGACGTGTTGGCGGCGGTCACCGATCCGTAACGCCGGTCGAACACTGGCTTGAGCTGCGCCATCTGTTCCAAGTTGGCATCATGGCGGATTCCATTATCCTGCGCTACCACACCCCCTTTTCGTCCCGCACTCAAGACCGGTGCAATCTCGGCCGTTAGCCGGCCATCCTGAGTGCCGGCATGAGCGAGTCGATGACTGCGCAGGGCGTACCGATCCTGATCTTCACGACTGATACCATTCATCTTGGCCATCTTCTCGGCGGACTGCCCCATGGATTCGCCGGTTGAAGGCTCGGCGATGGCCGGTGCTACCGGTATCAGGTCCTTGGGCCGAACCGAGGCCATGAGCTCGAGCCGCGCCGACAGACTCTTTGCCCGGCTGAAGCGGACAACTATGTCGGCCATCCTGCGCGAGTGGAGTATGGGGATGTTGGAGAGGCTCTCGGCTCCTCCCGCGATCACCACGTTTGCTCGCCCCGACCGTATCTGATCCTGCCCGAACGCGATCGCCTGGTTGGCCGACGCACATGCTCGGTTCACGGAGGCGGCTGGAATGTTCTTGGGAAACTGTGGTAGGAGGCTCACTTCGCGCGCGATGTTCGACACCTGTGGGCTCGGCACGACTTGACCGAAATACACCTCGTCAACGGCGCTGCCTCCCAGGTTGGCTCGATGAACGAGTTCGGACACTGCGTGGCGGGCCAGATCGACCGCGCTCATGTCTTTGAGAGCCGTCCCAGCCCTGCAAAACGGGGTACGACACCCCGCAACCACCGCCACGCGGCCGTTGTTCATCGTTCCACCATTGGGGAAAAAGCTACCAAGAATCCACTTCTCAGGACAGCACTTGTGGCAGGTCGGTCAATCATCCCATCATACGAACCACAACGAACGGATCAGCGGTTCATTCAGGCACCGAACGGATCAGAACACAGACTGAGACGCAATAGTGGATCACACGTTCTCCTTCCATACCAGATCGTCGAATATCAAGACGATGGCTACCGAGCCAGTCGATCTACTGGTGATCGGGGCTGGGATTACCGGTGCGGGAATAGCCCGGGACGCCGCGATGCGTGGCATCCGTACTGCCGTAGTCGACCAGGGTGATTTTGGCTCAGGGACCAGCTCACACTCGTCACGGCTGGTGCACGGTGGACTCAAGTACCTGGAACACGGTCACCTGCACCTCGTATTCGAGTCATGCCGGGAACGACGAACACTATTGAGAATCGCACCACACCTCGTGGGGCCCCGCTCATTTTTGTTTCCGATCCACGAGGGCGGCCGGGTGCCATGGTGGAAACTCGAAGCCGGCATGTGGCTGTACGACATCCTCGCGTTGTTCCGCAATGTGCACCGGCATAGCGTTCTGAGCCGCAAGGCCATGAGGAGGGCCGAACCGCGTCTCAAGGACCGGGGATTGAAAGGGGGTGCACGGTACTACGAAGCCCAATGCGACGATGCGCGACTCACACTTGCCACGATTCGTAGCGCGCACCGCCACGGCACGTTGGCCGCCAACTATGTGCAGGTCGACAGGTTAGAACTCGCGGACGGCCAGGTCCGTGGTGCCCAAATCACAGACCTCGTGACCGGTGCCACGCACGCCGTCCATGCACATCTGGTAGTGAATGCCACGGGCCCATGGTCCGATCGCATTCGGAGCCAAGACGGGAGCAAGCCGGCCCTACGACCGACCAAATGTGTTCACATAGCGGTACCGCGGCACCGCATGGGTAATCAAGAGGCTCTGACGATTACCTCTCCCATCGACGGTAGGTTCATGTTCATCGTACCATGGGGAGAATTGTCGTACGTGAGTGCGACTGACACCGACTGCCCCGATGCGCCAGAAGAAACGTATGCGCGTGGTGAAGACGTGGTATATCTGCTACGGTCGGCAAACGCACTCTTTCCAGATGCGCGCCTCACACCTGCGGATGTCGTAGCGACCTGGTCTGGTTTGCGCCCGTTACTCGCACCGTCAGATCCAGTCGACCCCAGCGCCGTCTCGCGTGAGCACCATGTACTCGAGAGTTCGTCGGGCCTGATTTCCATCGTGGGCGGAAGTCTCACCACGTACAGGGTCATGGCCGCAGAAACGGTCGACATGGTCGCCAAGAGGCTGCACGAGGTCGACGGTCGTCCGGTGGCTGCAGCAGCTGACACCCACCTCGAACCGTTGCCGGGAGGTGAGTCACACGACCTCGACGTCCTCATCGAGGAAACCGAACGCGAAGGGGTTGCCAGGGATATCGCGGAGCACATGGTACGGGCATACGGCAGCGAGACACCTGCAATAGTGAGACTGGCCAAGACCGATCGTCAGCTGGCCGATCCGATTGCGCCGACTCACCCGGCCATTCGAGCTGAGTTGATACACGCCATGCGACGCGAGATGGCAATGACCCTGGGTGATCTGCTGATCCGGAGGACTCACCTTTTCTACGAAACTGCCGATCATGCCTTGGAGCAGGTATCACAGGTAGCGGAACTCGCCGCCACAGAAATGGGATGGGACACGGAGCGTACGGAAGCCGAATTGGCAGCCTACGCCAACAAAGTAGACCTCACCATGGCCTTTCGTAACGAATTGGAAACTCCCGAACTCTAGTCAGTATTTGCTAGTCGTCGACAGCCGGTAGCTTGGTACCATCCACCCTGGCGTCGCGGTACGCCCGCGCCGCCCGGTACTCCTCTGTCAACCGTGCGAGGATCTCGGCTCGCCGATCGTATAGCCGCCTTGGTGTACGTGCATCCCGCTTTGCCAGTGCGTACGATGTGAGGATTGGCAAGGCTACCGTGCTGTCGAGGTAGCAGACCACCGCGCTGGGAAGTTGGTCGGGATCGACCTTGCCCCAACTGACTGCTTCCGCCGGTGTGGCGCCGGATAAGCCGCCCGTATCGGGACGGGCGTCGGTGATTTGGAGAAAGTAGTCGTGCCCCTTCTCGGCGATTCCCAACACCTCTTGAATCTGTGGTTCCGTCTGGAGCACGAAATTCTTGGGACTACCACCACCGATGATCAGGATCCCGCTCTTACCACCTCCGCGCTTTGCGTCGAGCACGATCGCGGCCGTTTCATTCACATCGGCGGAGACATCGAAGCGTAGACCGTGATCTTCCAGTGCCAGTTCCGCGACATTCATGCCAATCGACGAATCACCGGGTGCGGGGGTGTAGATCGGAACGCCATGTTCGTGTGCGACAGTAAGCATCGAC
>JAUVRV010000389.1 GCA_030597435.1 Gemmatimonadales bacterium
ACCTCCTCCGGTTCCGCTACTGCGTCGCCAGCGCCCTCGGCACCAGCATCCTCTTGCGGATCCTCAGGCACCTCAGCGGGAGCCTCTGCAGCCCCCTCTGACTGATGCTCCTCAACCGACCCAGGCTTTGCCCCCTCATCTCGTGGAGCCGATGCGCCCACTACGCCACCGGGTTCTGTTTCCTCTTCCTCCTCCGCGTGTTCGGCGGCTCGTAGTCTCGCGCTTTCGGCCCGCCCCGCGACCTCCAGTAGCATCTCCAGCACGGGCCTCACTTCGCTGTCATCGCCATCAGACAACCGCTGCAATACCTCGTGTGCCTTCCCCAGTTTGGTGCGCTCGGAGTAACCAGCTAGCACCTTCGCCGCCTCCGCGACATGGCCCCGTTCGATCATCAAGCGGGCGTGGGTCAAGTACACGTACGTCCTGCTGGGATCCACTCTGAGAACCTTGGTACACAGAGCAACTACACTCTTGCCCGACCCGTATTGAGCGTAACGCTTGGCAGCACGCTCATACATCGCGATTGCGGTCTTGGCGTCACCGAGCTTGAGGTTCAGATCACCAGCTTTGACGTACAGTGGCAGTTCCCGCAGGATGCCCGACGTTCCCTCGAGATGGGCAAGGATCTTCCTATAGAGAGCAAGCGCCTCGGCATGGCGGTCCTGCTGTTCGAGCGAGCGCGCCTCGTCCTTCAGAGTTGCGATGTCCACGAGTCAGCCCCCAATGGCTTGTGGTTTACGACAAACCGGGATCCGCTGCTTGAAACCTATAATGCCTTGACACAGGAGCAAGAACCCAATGTCGGCGGTTTTCGAAATGCCGACACCCGGTTGAACTCATCCACTGGTGGGAGCCCTCCCTGCGTACCGGGTGCCGTCGCGATTGCGGCCCGCGGGAACTCTGAGGTCGGGCCCGATGTTCACAGTCAAAACATCGATATCCGACTCTGACACGGTCTATCTCAAGCTTGGAGGTCATCATGAAGAAGTTCCTTATTGTCCCCGGAATCTTGGCAGCTGGGACACTCACCATGGCCGCCTACGGTGGCCAACTCACCCCGGCAGCCTCTCCTTGGAACGTTGACGGGGCTCATACGGAGATCAACTTCAGCGTGCGGCATTTCTTCACGCCGGTATCCGGCACCTTCGACGACTACCAGGTGAAGTTCGACTTCGATCCGGATTACCCGCAGAACAGCACGATTGAAGTGCAGATCAACGTAGCGAGCGTAAACACCGGCAACGAGAAACGTGACAATCACCTACGTTCGGGTGACTGGTTCGAGGCAGAGAAGTACCCGCACATAACGTTCAAGAGTACATCGGTGGAGAAGGTTGGTGCCGACCAACTTCTGGCCAAGGGCACGCTCACCATCAAAGACGTGAGCAAGAACGTGGAGCTGACGGTCAAGCTGCTAGGAGTGAAGGACATCCCTGAGCAGATGAGGGGGATGCTGGGCGGAGTCGTGCAGGTAGCAAGCTTCCAGGCCGTTACGGAACTCGATCGGCGTGACTACGGCGTGGGTGTGGGCAGCTGGGCCGAGACGATGGTCGTGGGGGCCGACATAGAAATCGAGATCGCGGTTGAGGCCAACCACAAGTAGTTGCTCTCGAGACGGACTTAAGCGACAAGGCCCGGATTCCACACAGCGTGGGTCCGGGCCAGCGTCATTGGCAATGCGCCCCAGCTGCTAGTCCATCTCCCTGACCCGGATCTCAATTCCCTGTTCACCCTTCATCAGGGTCACCAGTTCGGCTGGATCCGTACCGCCGTAGTGATAGGGGTAGAGAACCTTGGGCCTGAACGCCTTTGCAGCATCCGCTACCATCTCCGGGGTCATGGTGTAGGGTAGGTTCATCGGCAGGAATGCGATATCGATATCCTTCAGGGCCTTCATTTCCGGAGTATTCTCCGTATCGCCAGCCACAAACACCCTAGTGTCACCGAAGCTCAGCACGTAGCCGTTCCCCTCACCCCTGGGATGGAATGGCTCGCCGTTGTCGCGTTTGTGGACGAGGTTATAGGCTGGGATAGCCTCGATCGTCACACCTTCCCATCTCTCGATATCGCCATTGCCAAGCACCGTACCGTGACCGACCCGATCGCCACATAGCTGGTTCAGCATGAGGTCTGTGTCCTCTCGAGAGAGCAGCTCGATCGCCCCAGGGTCACAGTGATCCCCATGATGGTGAGTGATGAGTATGAGGTCCGCCTTAGGCAGGACGGAGTAGTCCGCCTCCCGAGACACGGGATCGATGTGGATGACTCTATCCCCCAGCTCAAACATCAGCGTCCCATGCCCAATGAACGTGATCGTGAGATCGCCGGCCGACGTGCGGTACGTGTCTGCTTCGAACGCTTCCTGTTGGTACGCTGGAAGTGGAATTGCCAGCATCACCAGAAGAGCACTCAACATGCAATGCCGATGCACGGCTTGCCTCCCTGCTATCTGTTGCTGTTGCTCAAATCGCGTTCCCACGCACTGAGGGCTACCTCGTAGTACCGTGGTGAGAACATGATCCACTCGCCGAGGGAATCCGGCAGCTTGAACTCCCGAGCTGCCTGCTCAGCGGAGATGCCGCGGTCGAACGCATCTCTTGCTGCAACCTCGACAGTGTCGATTACTTCAATGAACCGCTCCAAATCACTCGAGTCAGCCAGAGGACCGTGACCCGGCACGTAGATAGTCCCCGCTTCTCTCACTAGCGAACGCACGTCCCGCGACAGCCGTGACGGGATGGCATGGGTGTAGTTTGGGAACATCCGGTTCCACACGAGATCGCCGCACCAGACCACGCTCGGGTCACTGACCTCAATCGTGAGATCGCTGGGTGTATGCCCCACACGCGGCATGATCTGTACGGTTCGACCGCCCAGGTCGATCTTGGTCGCAGACACCGGGTTCACGATCACGACGTCGGCTAGCATCCGCGCCTTGAGTGATCCCGCATCGCGGTCCCGCAGTGCATCCGAGTGCTGCACCAGATTGCGGGTCACTGCAGTCGCAAGAACCCGCGGAGTTTCCTCGCGCGCGAACCCTGCGATCCCACCGGTGTGATCACCGTGAAAGTGTGTCAAGACCACGTGTGACGGCCATTTCCCGGTCAACGTTCGAGCTTGCTCGGCCATCCACCTGGCGCCGTTGGGCGACGCGAAGCTCTCAACCACCATCAGGCCTGCGGTACCCGCCACGATTCCACCGTTGCAGAGCGTCGTGCGGTCTCCATCGAGCGGTGTCGAGAGAAGCGCCCAAAGACCCTCACCGACGCGCTCCAATCGACCCCATGGTTCCTCAGCAACGACCTGTCCATTTGCCGTACCGACAAACCGCTCGGCCGACCGTGG
>JAUVRV010000249.1 GCA_030597435.1 Gemmatimonadales bacterium
CTGCCGCACCCAGCCATTGATGACGTCTACCGACCCCGGATCGTTGAAATCGAGCGCTGACACCTCCGCGTCGAAATACTGCCGGTTGAGATCCAGGAACGCCTGCTCGAAGGTCATGGTATTGCGGTACCAGATCGAATTGGCGATGAGAAACTCGACTCTGGGATCGAGATCGCGGAGCAGATCGATCAGACTGCGGTAGGATTCATTCACCTCTTGGAGATCCATGTCCTGCAGCTCCAAGACCTGCTGCATCGCTTCCCGAGTGGTTCCGGCCGCCCCGTTGTAGGTCATCCCCAACGCCATCGCGACACTGAGGGGCGATATGAATATGTTCTTGTCGCCTTCTTGTTGGTTGATTTCCCCGAAAAGCTTGAAGGCAAACCGATTGTCGGCGTCGATGAGCTTGGCCTCGGCAACACTCAGTTCACGCGGGAGTTCCTCAATCGGACCAATGGACTCGCTACCACACGTCGTCAACAGCGCTGCTGTAGCCATGGTAAGGAGCGCAGGGATGATCTGCCTCATAACAACTCCTGGAGCCTTTGTAGTAAGCTAATACACCCCCGCTGAGATTGACCAGAACGATCGATCCGAAGATCAAGTGGGCGCATTTCTGCGGCGGGGCATTGGGGTGGTGGCCCCCTCGGCACCCTCCTCAGCCACACGCTCATCGCGCTTGGGCCGTGACCGGGCGAGCAGGGCCACGGCCACTGCGCCGAGTGCCACTCGCGAAACTCGACTATCGGTTCGCACGGCAGCGCCGTAATTTTCCATAGCCCTGGGACGTGCCCTGAGCATGGTTGCTAGCCTGGACCGCGGATGAAGAACGGTCGACTACTCGTCCCGCCCCCTAAAGCACCAACCTGGAGGAGACCGATGAGGACAAAGTGTGTTCTCGTGATGTTGCTGATCTTTGCGTTTGCAGTGAGTTCCTTCCCGCTCGCAGCACAACAGCCGCAAGCAGCTCCACGAGCCAACGCGAACAAAGCCGGCACCGAGGCCGACCTGCTGCCCGAAGAGCCTGTCATTACACAGCACTCGGCGCGCATCGGCGATCAGACGGTGAATTACACGGTGGAGGCTGGCTGGCTGCCGATCAGAGACAAGGGCAAAATCACTGCTAGGATGTTCTACATCGCGTACACGCGCGATGGGATTGCGGACAAGAGCAACCGGCCCCTGGTGTTCTCGTTCAACGGCGGACCGGGCACGGCCTCGGTCTGGATGCACATGGGTTACACTGGCCCGCGCCGAGTCGTATACGACGACGACGGATTTGCGTTGCAGCCACCGGGAACCGTGGAAGACAACCCACATTCGATTTTGGACGTGGCCGATATCGTGTACATCGATCCGATTGCCACCGGATACAGTCGCATGGTCGAAGGAGAGGACCTGCACAAGTATCACGGAACCATGAGTGACATCCAGTCCGTAGGCGAGATGATTCGCCTCTACATCCTGCGCAAAGACCGCTGGATGTCGCCCAAGTTCCTGATCGGTGAGAGTTACGGCACCACCAGAGCCTCCGGGCTGGCCGGCTACCTGGCAGGCTCGCATCAGATCTACTTGAACGGCGTTATCCTCGTATCGATGACGGGACTCGATGTGGACGCGGGAGACGATGTCTCTTACGCCACGTCCCTACCCCACCTCGCCGCCACCGCGTGGTACCACCGGCAGTTGCCGTCCGATCTGCAGTCACATCCCATTCGTGACTTCCTGGACGAGGTTGAAGCGTTTGCGATGGGTGACTACGTGATGGCGTTGCTCAAAGGCGATCAGCTCGGAGATCCCGAGAGACATGATATCGCCCAGAGGGTGGCACGGTACACAGGCCTCACCACCGAATACGTAACGTCCGCCAATCTGCGCATCAGCTCGCGCCGGTTCTGGAAAGAGCTGCTGAGAGATCAGCACCTGACGGTTGGCCGGCTGGACAGCCGCTACCTGGGTGTTGACAAAGACGCAGCGGGCGAGAGCCCCGAGTACGATCCAGCCATGTCGGACTGGAACGGTCCATTTGCTGACGCGGTCAACAGATACATCCGCGAGGAGCTGAATTACAACCCCGACCTGAAGTACAACGTATGGGGCAACGTACGTCCGTGGAACCGCGACGAGGGAGCCAACGTAGGCGACATGCTGCGGCGGGCCATGCGAGACAACCCATATCTCAAAGTACTGATTCAGGGCGGCTACTACGACGCGGCCACCGACTACTACAGCGCGGTGTACACCATCTCGCACCTGCAACCCGGTGGTGAATTCAGGGACCGGTTCCGCTTCTCATGGTACGAGAGTGGCCACATGATGTACCTGCGGAAGCCGGATCTGGCCAACTCGAACAACGATCTACGGGAGTTCATTGCCTGGTGTATGGAGGATGTGCCGGATTATCCGAGGGCCGTAGAACACCGGTAGGATTTGCGATTGACGATTGACGATTGGCGATTTGTGATTTGGATGTAAAGTCCGATCGCAAATCGCAGATCGCCAACTGCAATCCACGATCACGTCGTCACCCAAGCCGTGTCGTTCGATGTCGCGCCTGAAGCACTCGATCAACCGGGCCAGCCTACGCGACCCTCAGATCCGCGTTGGTCAGCCTCCAGCCGCGTCAATCCGCGGCCCTGAAACCATCCAGCTATTCCCTCGTAGGATATATCGTATACGGCAATAACTGGCAGCGATTCATGATGAAACAACACGACAAAGGCAGACTACCGCTTTCCACACCCGTGTTCCATGTACTCCTCTCCCTGACCGAGCGAGAACTCCACGGATACGGGATCATCCAAGACATCGAGCAGCGAACGGACGGCGAGGTCACGCTGAGTACTAGCACCCTGTACGGTGCCATCAAGCGCATGATGCGGGACGGCTTGGTGGAACGGTCCGATGAGCGGCCGGACCCGGCAGTCGACGACGAGCGGCGCCGGTATTACAGGATAACCGAGTTCGGTCGAGACGTAGCGCGGCACGAGGCGCGTCGCATTGAGCGCCTCGCCACAGTGGTCAGGAACTCGCGGCTGCTGACGCGGGCACCATAGATGGGCTTCCCGGGTTCGAGGCCGATGCACTCATCACTTGGCATCAAGCTGTTCGAGCACGTAACCCGCGTGCTGCTACCGCGCGGCTTTCGGCAGGAGTTTGCCACCGAGCTAGCGCAGGCGGTAAGGGACGGACATCGGCACGTTCTACTCCAAGCTTCGTATCTCCGCAGGCTCCGGTTCTGGCTGCGCGAGTTCGGTGGACTGCTGGCAACTGCATATCGCGAGCGGCTGGAACCGTTCGAGCACAGGAGTCGAGCCGCCATACGACGAGTCAACCCGCCTTCACCCAAGAGGGACAGAGGCATGTTCGGTTCATTCAAGCAGGACTTCGTTTTCGCGCTCCGCATGATCGCCAAGACCCCGGTGGTAACAACGATTGCAGTGGTCTCTCTCTCCATTGGCGTAGCGGCCACCACAACGGTGTTCAGCCTGGTGCACAGCTGGCTACTCAGGCCACTACCGTACCCGGAAGCGGACCGACTCATGATGGTGTGGGAGAACGATCTCATCGAGGAGGGCGATCAGCGTCTGGTGACGCCGGCGAACTTCTTTGACTGGACATCCGAAGCAACTTCGCTCGAAGGTTGGATCGCGTCGGAGTTCGAGACGGTGAACCTGACGGGCATCGAGCGGCCCGAGCAACTCACCGTGGCAGGTGTAACTGCCAACTACTTCTCAGTGCTCGGCGCGGAACCGATGTTGGGGCGCGTCTTCCAAATGGACGAAGGTGGTGCCGAAGACACTCCCGTTGCCGTGATGAGCGAGACACTCTGGAGGACGAGGTTTGGAGAGTCGCCTGACGCGGTGGGATCGAGTGTGACCTTGAATGGAGAACGGTACACGGTCGTCGGGATCATGCCGGAGGCATTCGACTTTTTGCTCGGTAACGTGGGCATGTGGGTAGCCAACGACTTTCGTGACCAACGCTACGACCGCGACAACGGCAGCCTGTTTGTCAGCGCCAGATTGAAGCCCGGAGTATCTGTGGAACAGGCGCAAGCCGAGATGACCACAGTTGCTTCACGGCTCGCAGATCTCTACCCCGAGACAAATGAGAACCTTGGTGCCAACATCGAGACCGTGCGCGAACAGTTCCCCGGTCCGACCGATAAGGGTTTGATACAGATCCTCATGTCCGTTGTGGCGCTGGTTCTGCTCATTGCGTGTGTGAACGTGTCTACTCTGCTAATGGCTAAGACCGACGCGCGGCAGCGAGAAATCGGCGTTCGTGTGGCCCTCGGCGCGGGACGTGCGCGTCTGCTGAACCAGTTACTCACCGAGAGTGTAGTGCTCGCACTGATAGCCGGTGTGCTCGGCACGGTGCTGTCACTTTGGGGAATCAAGGCGCTGGTACAGGCAATGCCCGCAGAAATGCCTGAGTTCTGGCAACCCAGGTGGGACGGGCAGATCATCAGTTTCGGGATAGGCATATCGGTGCTCGCCGGCCTGGCGTTCGGAATCGCTCCGGCCATGCAAGCCGTGAGCGGCGGACTCAGTTCCCCGTTGATTGAGGGTAGTCGCGGGGGTACCGGCACGAAGAAGAAACAGAGAGTGCGTGGCGCGTTCGTGATGGCGGAGTTTGCCCTGGCGCTCACGGTCTTGATGGGGGCTACCGTACTCACCGACTTGTTCCATCAACGCCTCGACATAAACCCGGGCTTCGATGCGGAGAACTTGCTCAAAGCCGAACTCACGCTACCCGAACACAAGTATGAAGACGATCGGTCCCTCCTGGCCTTCGTCGATGATGTCGAACGCCAACTCGAGATGATCCCAAGTAGTGCCGATTTCACTCTGACCAACGTGTTGCCACGTGCTCGCACAATACCGTCCGCAGACTTCGCAATAGACGGCCGCGAGTACGAGCCCGACGAGCTGCCCAGTAGCTGGTGGCTCTCGGTGACCGCGTCATACTTCGACGTGATGGACATAGCTTTGCGTGCTGGTCGTACTTTCAATGAGGCTGACAGAGCGGGTGCGCCACCTGTCATCATTGTCAATCAACGCATGGTGACTCAGTTCTTCGATGGTGAGAATCCGGTGGGGCAGCGCATTACGATCGGCGGAGAATCTAGAGAGATAGTCGGGGTGGTGAGCAACATCGCTCAGTCAAGGCTGACGGGTCTGTTGCCGCAGCGAACTA
>JAUVRV010000064.1 GCA_030597435.1 Gemmatimonadales bacterium
TCAGTGGTATCCTGATCGGCACGTGTCCGACGGCTGGGATCACAGGCGGCACCGTCTGGTGGTGCAGCTGGGGTACTTACCGTGGCACCATTGCTCACGAGTTGGGCCACACTTGGGGGATACCGCATCCCGATGCCTTTCTCACACCAGGTGCCGATGGCGAGCGGCGCGCCTGGAGTTGCCCTGATCTTGGCAACACGGTGATGCAGTGTCACTGGGGTTTTCCCTTCGACTCGCTGCTGGATTACGAGGCGGTCCATTTCCGTTCTTTGCGGTTCTTCCAGTTCGATGCGGGCGAGCAATACGAGATGCTCAGTGATAGGCTTCCCGTCTCCGCCGCCGGAGAAGTCGTGCTGCACCGGTTGCGGGTGGAGCAGGACGGGGTAGCATGGACTGATGGCCGTGGTGCCGGAACCGCATACCCCTGGGCGGTTACCCTTGGCAACGGCAACGTCTCATGGCAACTGGGGGATGGGTGTTATGATCTGGTGACTGACGTGGGGCGGCAGCGCGGAGCCGGCGGAACGGCCAACGTGTTCGTAATCGCAGACGGTGACACTCTGGTCAGCGAGACCTTGGGGGGTGGCCCACCACACGAGTTGATCGTGGATGTGTGTGACGTTGACCGCCTAGAGGTGGCCATACGTGGGCAGGGTAGATTCAGGGCAGTGTTGGGGAACGCACGACTCGTGGAGCGGGCCAATGCCCCTCAGGAGACGACCCATTAATGGCCTGGATCAGATGGGTTGACGAGAGTGAGGCGGCCGACGAACTCGCCGAGATCTACCGGCCACTCGAGGGACGCCACGGTGTCGATCATATCCTGAAGATCCACTCCCTCAATCCGAAGTCTCTCGCTCTGCATTACGATTACTATGCGCACGTGATGCGGGGTCCGTCGAATCTGTCGCGCGCGGAGCGAGAGATGATCGCGGTCGTGGTATCACGCGCGAACGACTGTCACTACTGACTGCGCCATCACGGGGCGGGACTCCGTAAGTGGATGCGGGACGAATCCAAGGTCAGGGCGATCGAGACCGACTACACCGCGGCGGGGCTGTCTCAGAGAGAACTCGCCATCACGGATTACGCGGTTGCATTGACGCGCGATCCGGCGTCGGTGACACAGCACGAGACGGCGAAGCTACGAGAGGCTGGACTCGCGGACGATGAGATCCTCGATGTGTGCCAGGTTACGGCCTACTACAACTATGTGAACCGCATGGCTCAGGGTCTGGGTGTGGAGCTGGAGAGTTACTGGGAGGAGTAGGTCGTCGTCCGAGATGGTCCGAGATGTCATTGCTTTGTGGTGAATCTGTAATGTTGCTCGGGAACCAGGGGCACTTGCGCTGTGTATGCGGGTAGTTAACAATGACTTGTCCGAATCCGGCCAACGGCCAAACCAACTAGATAAGGCGATCTTGCTATGAGCAATAAGAGTATCGTGCGACTTATTATCCCCGCTGTCGCGGTCCTGCTGAGCGTGGGCTGTTTGGCGACCGACCAGGATCCGGAGAACGGCGGAACGCAAATCGACAGCGTGACGTTCAAGAGCGTTTCTGCGGGAAGTGCCCACAGTTGCGGCATCGTCGTGGGTAACTATGCGTACTGTTGGGGAGACAATACGACTGGCCAGCTGGGCTCGGGTGACTTGCTGAATCACGCAGTGCCCGTTTTTGTGGAGGGCGGCCCGCTCGAGTTTCGTCAGATATCGGCGGGCGGCATCGTGTCCTGTGCGATTACTGCGGACCAAGACGCTTACTGCTGGGGAAACAACGAATGGGGGCAGGTCGGCAACGGTGCCATATCGCCTCCTATCAACACTCCGTCCAGCAAGGTGCTCGGCGGCCATGCATTCACTTCCGTGACCGGCGGGGGGGTCCACAACTGTGGTCTGGTCGGTGCGGGGGAGGCATGGTGCTGGGGCCTGGCCGCCGATGGCCAGCTAGGCAACGGGCAGAGCGGAAGCCAAACAGCGATCACCCAACCCGCCGCGGTGTTGGGGGGCCATCTGTTCAAACAGCTGAGTGCCGGAACGTTTCACACGTGTGGTGTGACGCCCTCGGGTGAGGCCTATTGTTGGGGACGCGGCGAGAATGGGGAGTTGGGCAATGGTGCCGAGCTGAACAGCACCACTCCTGCCTTGGTAAGCGGTGTGATCCTGTTCGAATTCATCGATGTCGGAGATGACCATACCTGCGCCATCGACCTGGAGGGTGACGCGTATTGTTGGGGTGCTGGTGCGAGCGGCCAACTCGGCACGGGCGCCAGGACCTCGAGCGACGTTCCGGTCGCGGTGACCGGCGGTCTGGTACTCACTGCGATCTCGGCGGGCAACAGCTACACCTGTGGTATAGACGGCACGGAAAGAGCCTACTGTTGGGGTCGCAACTTTGCGGGTGAACTCGGCGACGGAACTGAGGAGCTGCGCACGGAGCCCACACTCGTTGCCGGCAACCTCGAGTTCGCAACCATAAGCGCCGGCCAGGGTGCCCCCACTGCGGCAACATGTGGTTTCACTACAGGCGACCGGGTGTATTGTTGGGGTGAGGGGTTGCTGGGTCAGCTGGGTACCGGCAATACCAGTTCCTCCCGGGTCCCGGTAGAGGTGGTCGGACAGCAGTAGCCAACAGCCCGGATCTGCATGTGGGGCGGGGGCTTGACAGTGGCTCCCGCCCCTTTATCTTACCGTCCTCTTAGCACTCCCGGTACTTGAGTGCTAACAGCCTGTAGATGGTTAAAACACAATAACTTACATCGATGGAGGGACGTGCTCATGGCCCCTGCCACGAAGAGCAAGTCGAAAGTCAAGATCCAGCCGCTGGCCGACCGCGTTGTCATCCAGCCAATCGAGGAAACCGAGGAGATGAAGGGTGGTCTCTACATACCCGATACCGCGAAGGAGAAGCCCCAGCAGGGTGACATCGTTGCGGTTGGCCCCGGTAGAGTGGCGTGGGGTGATCTTGTTCCGATGGAGCTCGTGGTCGGTCAGAAAGTGCTTTACGGGAAGTACAGTGGTACTGAAGTCACCATTGACGATTCGGAGTATCTGATCGTCAAGGAGTCCGATGTTCTGGCGGTCATCGACTAGCTGAACGGCAACAATCTAGAGAATTCAAGGAGACAATAAGACATGGCGAATGCGAAGGAGTTGCACTTCGACGTCGATGCCCGTGGCAGCCTGAAGAAGGGTATAGATCAGCTGGCGAGAGCCGTTGCCGTTACCCTCGGCCCCAAGGGCAGGAACGTCGTAATCGACAAGAAGTTCGGTTCACCGACCGTCACAAAAGACGGTGTTACGGTGGCCAAAGAGGTGGAGCTGGACGATCCCATGGAGAACATGGGTGCCCAGATGGTGAAGGAAGTTGCCACCAAGACATCAGACGATGCTGGTGATGGCACCACGACCGCAACGATTCTGGCTCAGGCGATCTTCCGTGAGGGCATCAAGAGTGTGACGGCAGGCGTCAATCCCATGGCGATCAAGCGTGGGATCGACAAGGCGGTCGAGTCGGTCGTGGCTGACTTGGAGAGGCTGTCGGTACCGACGCAGGGCAAGAAAGAGATCGCTCAGGTCGGATGCATCTCGGCCAACAGCGACCAAGAGATCGGTGATCTGATCGCCGACGCGATGGAAAAGGTCGGCAAAGACGGAGTGATCACGGTCGAGGAGGCAAAGGGCCTGGCCACGGAGCTGGAGACGGTCGACGGAATGCAGTTTGACCGCGGCTATCTGTCCCCCTACTTCGTAACGGATCCAGAGAAGATGGAAGCCGCCCTCGAGGACGTCCACATCTTGATCCACGACAAGAAGATCTCTGCCATGAAGGACCTGCTTCCGGTCCTCGAGAAAGTCGCTCAGACGGGTAATCCGTTGCTGATCATTGCTGAGGACGTCGAGGGTGAGGCGCTTGCCACGTTGGTAGTCAACAAGCTGCGCGGCACGCTGAAGGTCTGTTCCGTCAAGGCACCAGGCTTTGGTGATCGTCGTAAGGCGATGCTGCAGGACATATCTGTCCTGACCGGCGGTAAGGTCATCAGCGAGGAAGTCGGCTTCAAGCTCGAGAACGCAGTGTTGAGTGATCTCGGTCGGGCGAAGCGGATTGTGATTGACAAAGACAACACGACTATCGTCGACGGAGGGGGCGCCGAGAAGGACATTCAGGGCCGGATCCAGGAGATCAAGGCCGCGATAGACAAGAGCACTTCGGACTACGATAGCGAGAAGCTGCAGGAGCGCCTGGCAAAGTTGGCGGGTGGTGTCGCCGTGATCAACGTTGGCGCTGCAACCGAGACCGAGATGAAGGAGAAGAAGGCTCGCGTCGAGGATGCGCTGCACGCTACTCGTGCCGCTGTCCAGGAGGGCATTGTTCCCGGTGGTGGTGTTGCGTTACTCCATTCGCAGGCGAAGCTCAAGAAGCTCAAGATGGCGGACCCCGACGAGCAGGTCGGTGTAAATATCGTCATGCGTGCACTCGAAGAGCCGATGCGGTGTATAGCCTCGAATGCCGGCGTCGAGGGCTCCATAGTGGTGGAGAAGATACGCACAGCAAAGGACAAGAACTACGGCTACAACGCCCAGTCCGACGTGTACGAGGATCTGGTAGCGGCTGGCGTGATCGATCCTACGAAGGTGACTAGGGCTGCTCTGCAAAACGCAGCTTCGGTTGCCGGTCTGCTTCTCACCACCGCGTGTGTTGTGGTGGAGAGGAGAGAGGACGAACCGGCAGTCCCACCGATGGCCGGTGGCGGCATGGGCGGGATGTACTAGTCCAAACGCACCACCGCAGGGACATGTAGCTGGACCGAATGCCTCGGAGGAGACTCCGGGGCATTCTTCTTATTTTCTTCCCCTGCTTCCCCTCCTGATCGGTGGGCGGTGTGGGGAGGGGGAACAATATGGCGCCGAGAGCCTATGATCCTTAACTTGGAGGCCATGATGGTACGACACCTAATTGCTGTTGCCGCATTGTGTTGGGCCCCCTTGGGGCTCGCCGCCCAGGATGTTCCCGACATCACGGGCTCGTGGCAAGCCGAGACGCCCGATGGTCCCCAGACCGTGGTCGTGCGCTCGGACTCTACACTGCGCTTTGGTGAAGAGACCGTTCGCTGGCGGATCAAGGCCGACACTATCTTCATTCAGTTTGGAGACGAGTGGGTCGGCTATAACTTCCGGCTGGAAGGTGATTCTCTTACGCTTTCGGGCGGCGATCTGATGGATCCAATCATACTCAAGCGGGTCCAATCATCGTTTCTTGGTCGTGGCCGCGCGGTGGTTGGTTGCGACGGCAGCGCGTCATCTATCTTCGAGCATGCTGCGGATTAGTCCCATCCACTCAAGAGGCCTGCATTGACTGAGCAGACCGAGGGTAATCAGCAGTCAGAGCCCAAGGAAGGCCGCGCAGCATTCTCGCGGGAACTCGCTGATTTCTTGATCGAACTCTCGATCGCACTCCACAAGCATGCGATGTACCCGGAGGGTCATCCTTCACTCAAGCCGGCAGCGGACGGCGTGGCTCAACGGGTGGGTCCGCTCGTTGCCGAGCATGGGAGTCTCTCGCTGGGTGTGGCCCGCGACCAGCTAGTCATCGAAGGTGTAGCGACCGACCCGAAGAACCCGGTCTTGGCAGATCTGGCTGGCCGGTTGCACCGACATCACTTGGGCGCCGTTGGATTCCGTCAGGGAGCAGACGGCGACCAGGTTCACGGAATGTTGGCCGTTCTTGCTGTTGAAGCCGACCGCTCGGGTCAGCCGCTGGGTCTGGGACCGAAGTCGCAGTTGACCGCCTGGCCGGACATCACGCTCTACCCACTCACCTACGATGCTCTGGAGTTGGTTGGGGGTGCCGAACGGGAAGAGGGGGACGAAGAGGCTGATGACGTGAGGACCCGCGCAGACCAGCTCTGGGTGGGCCTGGCCCGAGCCGCCCTGGCCGTGGAGGAAGCAGCCGGGGATGTGGGGGCACCTCCACCGAGTACCGATCCCACGGTGGTGGCGCGTGCAATCGACCAGCACGAAGGCGGCAGCGCGTACGATCAGGTGATAGTCGGGTACCTGCTCAAGATCGCCGACGAGCTGAGGACGGCCAAGGGCGGTGAGGCCGCGGCCCTCAAGCAGCGCGTGTCAAAGTTGGTGTCCTCACTGGACGATCAAACCAAGAGCAGGCTGCTGCACATGGGTGGAGATCGGGCGCAGCGTCGGCGGTTCATGCTCAACGCCAGTGAGGGAATGACGCTCGATGCGGTCATTGACCTGGTAAAGGCCTGGTCCAGTGCCGAAGGGCAGAACATCTCGCATTCGTTGGTGCGCATGCTCGAGAAGTTGTCCCGGCATGCGGAGGAGGGCACCGGTGTGCGCAAGGACAACGCCGACGCATCGCTGCGGGACCAGGTGAAGGGCCTGATCCAGAATTGGAGCCTGGTGGATCCGAATCCCGATGAATACAGCAAGTCCCTGGAGGCAATGAGCCAAGATCGTGCGAGTTTTGCGGTCCCCACAAAGGATGAGTTCCACCCCGAGGCGTCGCGCGTGTTCCAGATGGCACTCGAGGTGGACACGGTCGGAGAGAGGGTGTTCCGGTCCGTGGACGCATTAGTGGAAGATGGGGAACTCGGTTGGATCATCGAGACCATCGAGCATTCCGAAGCGCCAACGGTCACTGCGGCTGTGTGGGACTACCTCGGCGGGGGCGAGCGAGTGCGCGAGATTTTGGTCCAGAAGAACCTCGATCCGAAGGCACTGGACTCGATCATCGAGAGGATAGGTATCCAGGCGGCGGATCCGATGCTGGAGGTGTTGGCGGAGACCGACTCACGGCAGACACGGCGCATGCTGGTGGATCGGTTGGTGGGCTTGGGTAGTGAGATCGGCCCACGCGTGATGCCGTGGCTGGACGACCCGCGATGGTACGTGCAGCGAAACATGTTGTCGATTCTCGGAGAGCTTCCCGCTGTGCCGTCGGACTTCCAGGGAGCCAGGTTCCTCCAGCACGCTGATGAAAGAGTGCGGCGCGAGGCTGTGGCGGTAACCTTGCGGATTCCGGCGCAGCGAACGCGCGCCGTGTGCTCAGCGTTGGCCGATACCGATGAGCGAATAGTCAGGGTCGGGCTGGCCGCCGCCTTCGAGTCTTGCCCCGATGCTGCTGTTTCACTCGTGGTGCAGAAGGCGACCGCCGCAGAGTTACGGGACCAGCGGTTGACCGCGATACACGTGTTGGGAGAATGCGGTACCGCCGGTGCGCTCAATGCTCTCCTGAGACTGGCAAAGCCGAAGCGGCGGTCGTTCCTAGGCCTCAAGGCAGCGCCAAAAAGTCCCGAGATGGTTGCCGCAGTCAGGGCGTTGCGAGCGTACGAATCGGATGAGCGGGCCAAACGAGTGCTAGCTGCCGCAGCCAAATCCCGGGATCCCGATGTGGCCCGGGCCGCCAAAGGGGAAGGGTAAGGAGCAGCCGTGTCCCACGCCGCAGATTTCCTGAAGTCCTTGGCGCAAGCGCTTTCCGCGCTGTCACTGTACCCGGAGGGCCACAACATCCGTGAGCGGGCGTTGGATTCAGCTTTCGAGAACCTGACCGACCTGCTGAGTGAAGATGCTGGACCGGAGTACTCGTTCCTTGCTGACGAGGTCATCTACGGCAATTCGCCGCTGCGGGAAATGCGGAAGTGGGAGTGGAGTTCTCGACTGGCTCAGGCGGGGATTCAGCGACTCGAGTTCGACAGATCGACCACGAGGGAGGACCTGGAGGTCTTCGTAGACGATGCATTGGCTCTGCTGGGTGGGGTGGGCTTGAACACAGCTGAGGCCAGACAGCTACGTCCCTCGGGGGTCCGTTGGGGCGAGATAGGGATTCGGGGTGAAGGTGATGCCGTTAGCGTTGTGGAAACGGCCACGATCGCCCTGACTCTGGGGGAAGAAGCCGAGACGATGCGTTGGCTGCATCAGGAGGTTGCGACCGGCAGGGACCTGCCGCTGCTCGAGGTTGAAGCGGTTGTTCGAGCGCTCTCCGTCGCTATGCATGGCGATCGGCAAATGCTGTTGCCGCTGCTCAAGATCCGCGAGTTCGACGAGTATACGACGACCCATTCGCTGAACGTATCGGTGCTCACCATGGCGCTGGCCGAATGGTTGGGCTTCAGTGCTCACGATGTGCGTGCATTCGGCGTTGCCGGACTGCTCCACGACCTAGGGAAAGTGAAGATCCCGCTGGAGATCCTGAACAAACCCGGGAAACTGGACGAGAAAGAACGGGCAGTGATGAACGCTCATCCTGCCGAGGGGGCGCGTCTAATTATCACTGAAGAACCCGAATTGGACATGGCCGCGGTTGTGGCCTACGAACACCACATCATGCTGAACGGTGGTGGTTATCCCTCGTTCAAGTACAAGCGTGACTGCCACAGTGCCAGCAAGCTGGTTCACGTATGTGATGTGTACGATGCGCTGCGAACCAATCGGCCGTATCGAGACGCGTGGCCGTCGGGGAAGGTACTTGCCTACTTGGAGGAACGGTCAGGGGTAGAGTTCGATGGTGACATCGCTCACTCGTTTGCCACGATGATGCGGCATTGGGAGCCGCAGGTGGCTCGCATTACCGAAGACGAGCCACTGCCCCAGGATTAAGAGTGCATCTCGAACGAAAGCTGTTCCCTCACAGGTCTCACTGCGAAGGGCTGTAGCGGTTCGCTCTGTCGAGCCACGAGCAGATTGCCTCGGAAGCCAGAGGCATCGAGTGCCATCCTCACCTCATCGCGCGCAAGATCAGGTCGATTGCACATGCGACTCAGATGGGCCAACACGACTGTGCCCAGATCCTCGTGCACCAGATTCCGCAACATGCCGGCCGCGGCTCTGTTTGAGAGGTGCCCGTTGGGTCCGGCTATCCTCTGTCGCACGGTGGCCGGGTACGGGCCATAGCGCAACATCGACTCGTCGTGGTTGGCTTCGATTATCAAGCAGTGACAACCGCCAAGTAGTTCGGTCAGATGCGGACTGGGGCAACCCACATCATATGCTAAACCGAGCTTGAGCCCGGTTGTAGGATCCTGAATGGTGAGTGCGAGCGGCTCCAACGCATCGTGATTGGTGTGACATGCGTTGACGATGAGATCGCACACGACGATCGGTTCTTCAGTTCCGATCTCCATCATCCTGATATTTCCGTTGCGCCGGGCGAGGGCTCTCAGCGTACCGGATGAGCCGTATACGGGACAGCCGAGCTTGCGCACCAAGGCCGGAACTCCCGCCGCGTGGTCCCCGTGTTCGTGGGTGAGCAGAATCGCCTTTACCGATGAAAGCGAGACGCCAACTTTCTTGCTGCGGTTCTCGAGGGATCGTAATCCGAAGCCAGCGTCGATGAGGAGAGTTCCGTTCTCAGCCTGAATAGCTACCGCGTTGCCGCTGCTGCCAGAACCGAGAACTGACACTCTCATGAGGCTACCGCGTGGTCGTACAGGGCCAGGAGCATGTCTTGTATGCCATCAGTGAGTTCTACCTGTCTGCGCGGCAGTACTCGCTTGGCGATCTTGAGGAAGCCCTCGCGTTCCATGGTCGCGCCCGTGTCACCCCATGCAAATGGAGGCACGTACTTGGCAGCCGCAACGTTGCCAAAGACATTGGCCCCAACACCGATGGCCGCTCCGGTGCTCAGCATTGTCCCGATCGCAGTCTTGCAATGGTCGCCGAACAGAGTACCGAGAAGCTGTCGGTTAGTGTCGATCTGAGTCTGATCGATCTTGAGCCTCACGGCGCCGTAGGTGTTCTTGAGGTTTGAAGTTGTCGTTCCGGCTCCCAGGTTGACCCACCGACCGATGACCGAGTGTCCCACGAACCCATCGTGCGCCTTGTTGGCGTATCCGATCAATACCGAGTTAGAAATCTCACCTCGCACTTTGCATCTCTGGCCAATGCTGCAAGCCCGTATCGTACCGCCGAGGA
>JAUVRV010000148.1 GCA_030597435.1 Gemmatimonadales bacterium
AGCAGCCGGCTGGCGCCGAATGTGGAACCGGAGTGCGTGGTGCCCCCGCCACTAGCGGGCGCCTTACGCAGGTAGTCCTCTAGTGTCGTTCTGACCTTGGACGGCAGTCCTTCGATAACGCGCACGTGCTTGATCGTGCCAGCCGGGATATCACCCGGGTCTGCTAGATTTGTCCTATAGCTGTTCAAACTGTAGAACACGCCCGTAGTCGTACCCGGAATCAACCAGTTGGAGCGACCTTTCACCGGCGCACGGACCGCAACGGCATGCGCATCAACTGAGTGCCAGTCGGGCTGCTGGAGTATCTCCTCGAGCCGCTCACCTGACTCGGGATCAATGCGATACACTCCGAATACGGCGTCTGGACCCTCTGAACGATAAGATGCAACGAGTTCCCCGTTCGGAAGAGACACGGGACTGTGGTACAATCCCCTCGAGTCGAGACTCAGCCTGCGGTAAGAGTTCAAGGGTCGGCGCCGGGACACATACGAGATCTCACCACCACCCAGCCATGTGGCGCGATCAGACTCGACAAAATACACGCGGTCATCGAAGCCGGAAACGCTGGCCATGTCCTTGTACACAGGCATCTCATGGTTCCCGTAGAACGGCATGAGGTCAGTGCCATCGAGGTTGATGCCCATGAGCGCGACGATACCGTCCGGTTGGTACCGGTCTCCGTAACGCTGCCAACTGGTGAACACAATCCTTCCGGTGGGCAAGACAGCTGGCGACAGATCACTGCTCAGATTGAACGTTAGCCGGTGAACCGTCTCACCATTGGCGTCGGTGCCATACAGGGAAAACGTCGGGCTTGCGTCGTGCTTGCTGTTCCAGCCGTGGTCTGAGCTGGCGTAGATGATTTGGGGCGTCGGTTGAGGATCATTCAGATAGAAGCGATTGCCCGCAAAGACAGGCGTTATGTTGTCCCCCTCTCCCCTGGTAACCTGCACCTTGTTGGAGCCATCGACGTTCATTCGCCAGATCTGCCAGGAGCTGTCCCGTTCCTTCTTGCCGGCGAAGACGATGGTCTTGCCGTCAAACGAGACATCAGGATCACACGCAGCCGTGAATTCCGGCGTGAGCACAATCGGCTCGGCACCCGAAGAAGGCAGCAGCACAATCCGAGTGCCGTCCACGTACCTTCCCAGGGGCATGTATGGTCTACTCGGATTGTGGGACTGCGGCATCACGCTAGCGGGCACCTGTACCACAATCAAGTCTGGTGCTTCCTGAAGATTGCCGGTCGATGCGAATGCGGCCACGGCAAGAGCTAAGACGGCAATTGCTAGAACCCGCCTCATTCTTGCATCGATGTCATAACGGAGACGTGTAACTCTCTGCATGCACGGCCAGCTGTAAGTGATTGTGCGAGTGGTGTATCGATGCATCCCACGATGCCGCGCCGGGAACAACGGAAAGCCTTCACGTGGCACATGCGCAAGCCAATATAACTACCCCGCGCCCCGATTATCGTGCCGCGTTCCGGACTCGGTAAGGAGGGATTCTCCCCAACCAATTACCGCTGGGTACTGGGATCAGATAGTCGAGCACGCAGACAAGGCCGCGGCCGCCACCTTACCCGACTGTGTTGGGCGTTGCAGGCTCGCGATCTCCCTCCCCACTGCGAGGGCGACAGGTCTCAGTTCCTTCATCATCATGTCGAAACGGTCCGGCCGCAGCGATTGATCACCGTCACACAGCGCCTCTTCGGGGCACCAGTGCACTTCGATCAGCAAACCATCAGCGCCGACAGCTACAGCAGCCTTGGACATCGCCGGTACCATCCACCACTTGCCCGTGCCGTGACTCGGGTCCACCACAACCGGAAGATGGGTGAGCCTCTTCAACAACGGCACAGCGCTCAGGTCCAGAGTATTCCTCGTGGCACTTTCGAAGGTCCGGATACCACGCTCGCAGAGAATTACTTCTTGATTGCCCTGCTTGAGTATGTACTCGGCAGCGTATAGCAGTTCTTCGATTGTGGCACTCATGCCGCGTTTCAACAGAACTGGCTTTGCGGCGGCTCCGACTTCCTCCAGCAGGGCGTAGTTGTGCATGTTCCGCGTCCCGACCTGCAGGACGTCAGCATGTTTGCAGACTGCCTCCACCTGTCGCGTATCCATGACTTCCGTTACAACCGGCAAACCCGTCTCCTGCCGAACCCAAGCGAGGATTTCGAGGCCTTCTTCCTTCAGCCCCTGGAAGCTGTAGGGCGCGGTCCTCGGCTTGAACGCCCCGCCTCGCAGGATTCGAGCGCCGCCCTGCTTGACTGCAATCGCAGTCTCGAGCGTTTGCACGCGGCTTTCCACTGCGCATGGCCCCGCCATCACTACGACTTCCCGGCCGCCAATCTTGACACCACTGATGTCAACGACGGTGCCTTCGGGCTTCTTGCCCCGATCCGCCAGGGGGACCGGCGTGGGCGCCGAGTGGTCTGCTTCCCGTATCTTAGTTGCGGTCATGATCCCATCCCTCTGCGGCCAGCGTCCGCTAGCCAAGTACCCAAGATCTCAAGTGGCTACAAGGTATGACACGGGCGTGATGCGAAGGTCACAGGGGCGTTATCTGAGCGTTACACTCGGTTAATACATTGCCTGTAAAGCACTTAGCGGTGTACGGGGCCTTCCCACCAGTTCAACGGATCAAGCGCAGGAAGCGACGGTTCTCAGCAAGTGAGACCCAGACGGGATCAAGCCGCAGAAGCTCCTTCGAAAGCAATGAGGGTCCTGAAAGCAGCATCTCGAGCCTGCCTATCGCAGAGTCTGACTCTCCCAGCATCGTATAGATGCGAGCGAGGACTTCGGATGCGACTGCCCCGTCAACGACATCATCCGCCATGGGCACCAGGCGTGTGGCCTCCACTCCCTCCCGTACGGCGTCGTCCCGCCGGCCCTGTCCTGCAAAAGCCACTCCCAGCAGTCCTCTCAATCGTGCATCATGGGGCAAATCATTGACCTGCACTTCCAGTACCACACCTGCCGAGTCATAGTATGCTTCGGCGCGCCTTGGCTCATCCCTGCGCGCCGCCAGTTCAGCCTTTACCAGGTAATAGCCCGCCGTGTCGACTATGTCCGAGTTCAGAACCAAGTGGTCCAACATCTCGTCATACTCGGCTCCGAGGATTCGGGGGATCGCTCCCCAGCGACCGGCTGCCAGTTGTACCAGTTCGTGCGACCCTAGGGGCGGCCGGAGCATCTGCCGGGCCATCTCAATACCCTGGCCGCCGCTAATCCGCGCCAATGCTCCCACGTGCCGCGCATAGGACAGGCCCGGCGCAATCTCCACGGCTCTCGCGGCCTCACGTTCGGCCGCGTCGAAGTTGCGCAGCATCAAATACGTAACAGCCGCCTCCGC
Source organism: Gemmatimonadales bacterium (assembly GCA_030597435.1). Lineage (GTDB taxonomy): Bacteria > Gemmatimonadota > Gemmatimonadetes > Gemmatimonadales > GWC2-71-9. Next base: position 3,358 of record JAUVRV010000148.1, read on the forward strand.
GGCGCACGTTGCGCAGAGTGGATTGGCACTAAGGGCCTCGAGCTGGTTTGTCAACGCCTGCTCTAGATCACCTTGCCGTCTACGGATAGCACCGAGCTGCACCAGTACGTCACCCACACCGGGCCAAACCGCCCTAGCAAGCTCGAAGTGCCTGAGGGCCCTCTCGTAGTTGTGGGGACCCAAGTAGTAATACCACCCCAGGGCAAGATGGCTCATCGGCGCGTCCGGCCGCATACGCACTGCCCAATTCGCGGCATCCCTGGCCGCCAGTAGCCTCCCGGGCGTGCGATCGTGATTCCACAAGAACATGGACATATGGGCGATCGCTAGCCTTGCGTGCGCCTGTACGAATCCAGAGTCCAACGTGATCGCCATCTGCAACAACTCAACTGCCTTGCCCAAGTCGTCTGCGTTGCTCGCGTCTCCCCTCAGGTACTGGTTGGCGCGCAGATACAGGTCGTATGCTTGGAGATCCTGCGTTGGCTGAGCCCTGAGCCATTCCCGTTCGGTGCTCATCAGGGGGATCCCGAGCACCCTTGGGACTTCTTCCGCAAGGAGCGCCTGCACGCCAAAAAGGCCTGAGATGTCCTCATCGATTGTCTCGGTCCAGAGTTGGACTCCGTCCGCAGCCCGAATCAAAGAGGGAAGTACCCGTAGGGAATCGGTTGCTCCTTCGTGCCGCACGCGTTCCACAGTCGCCCGCAACGTGTATTGGGCACCAAGCGCCGCGTCTTCGTCGCCTGCCAGATCATCGGGGGTATCGACCCCCCCGTAGTTCGGACCAACCACGCTCAAGATCTGTACAACGCCCAGCCGGTGTACAACGTCCTCGGTCAGCCCGGCAACGAAGTAGTCGTCGTCCGGGGAACCGAGGTTTTCGAATGGGAGAACCCCCACTGACACCCGCGACCAAGGCTCGGCAACGTTCTGTCTGGAAATCACGACGTACATGCCCGAGAGGCCGAGCAGGGCCAGAACCACTCCGAGTCCATACCATGCCAGCCGCCCACGCGTCCGTGAACGCCCCGGCACAACCCTTGGAGACTGTTCCTCGGGCTGCTGGCCTCCTGGCAGGCGTGGTGCCGTAGGCGGAGGTACCAGTCGGTGGGACGGTTCGGCCCTGAGCCGCGCGGCGAACTGCAACACCCCGGCGTCGGGCTCGATGGCGAACTCGGCGCGGATCGCATCGGAGTGAACGCGGGCATGCTCCATCGCCGCCGCCCGATCGCCGGCGGCATCCAGCGAGGCCATGAGTCCGCACGCGATCTCCGAGCTGTACGGATCGTGAACAGCCAGCTGTTTCCACCACCGAGCTGCGCCGGCATGATCACCTCGCTCAGTCGCCGCTCCCGCGAGAGATCTCAACGCATCGGCGTATTGTAGGGCTAGCCGATCACGCTCCACACCGAGCCACTTCTCGAACTCAGGTGCATCACTGACATACAGCCCGGGCAGCAGGGGACCACCGTACAGGCTGATGGCCCCTTCCGCATCGCCCAATTCCAAGAACTTCTCGAATTGGATTGCGTCGCATGTCAGCCTCGCAAAATCGAGACCGACTTCCTGTGGACCCCGACTCAACACGATGTCTGGTCCAAGAGTCTGTCTGAGGAAATGCAGTGCCTGTCGCAGCGCAGCCCTTGCGTGGCGCTGGTCAACCTCCGGCCAGAAGATTCCGATGAGAGTGTCACGCCGATGAAAGCCCCGTGGCCTTGCAAGAGCTAGGTAGCTGAGGAGAGCTATCCGCTTCCCGTGCGTCGACGCAGGGCGCGACTCCTCGCCCTCATGTATGAGGAGGTCTAGCGACCCTAGGGTCCGCAAACTTATCGTTCGGCGAGGCGATGGGATGATTGGCGTCACGTTCCGAGTTCAGACCGGTGCGCGCACATAACAGACGGTGCAGTCTGCATCCCTCTACCCGCAGTCGGCATTCCCGTTCCCCTTGATTGCATTGGACCCTCCCTCAATGCCAGCATCCCTGACCGCTGGTAGTAGCCAGTGGTCGCCCCCAGCTACGCACTCCCAGCAAATGTCTTTGGTGGGGAACGTACAGTGTGCCGTGCATCGGTCTGTCATTCATGTATGCTGTAAATATACATTCTGGAAGATCAAAGCCTCATGCCATGCGCACTCGCTAAGTCCTCAACCAAGCAAGTTGCCAATCGGCAGCTTGATGTGGGCTCGTATGCAGCTGTTACTTGGCGGGAACGGGTCTTCCCGTAGCAACCAGAGCATTCCCAAATGCCGCAGATGTCGAGATCCCGAGGCTACGACCGACGCTTCTAGCTCCTACCAGACCCGCAAGCCCCTCCTAGAGATGTACAGCGGCAGATTTCGGTAGCCGCTCGACTCCAGGGTTGCCAGCATCTGCCTCTTCCTGGCGCGGTCGCCATCACACAACAGCGTCACGGATCCACCATCGCCACCGGCACCGTTCACCTTGTAGCCGAGTACGTCGAAGTCATGCCCAACGGCGATGATCTCGTCGGCCTGCTCGCAAACCAGTGACGGGTGGAGTTGTCGCTGTTGCTCGGTATTGCGCGACATGACACCACCCAGTGAGGCCAAGTCACCCTGCAGTATCGCGTCCTTAGCCTGTCGCGCCAGTTGGCGCATCTCCTCGAGATGCGGATTGAGTGCAGCATCTTCCCCCAGGTCGGAAATCACCTGCTGGTGGATCTGACTCGAGCTGTGCGGAGTACCGATATAGACCACGGCCAGCCGCTGCTCTAGTTCCCACCACACGGGGTCGGGCAAGTGGAGATTGGAAACGATGGCGTGTGGAAAGCGCGGCATCTCCAGGAAGTTCACTCCGCCGTACGCAGCGCAGAGCTGGTCTTGGATGCCGCTCTGCAGACCGAGCTTCTCGGTCTCGAGAGAGTGCGCCAGATAGGCTATCTCGTGGGGGGTCAGTCGCCCTGGCGTCAGGTGATCCAGTCCACCGAGCAGCGCAACCGCAACGGCAGCCGATGTTCCAGTAGCCGCACCCGGTGGCGCCTCGCTGTATATGTTGATCCGGAAGGCCGCATCCTCAGGCAGTTCCATCACGTCGAGCGCCGCTTCAATCAGCGGGTGCTGATCGTACGTGATCCGCTCGGGATCGACCTCAAATCGCTCGCCATAGTTCTCCGCAGTTATTACCACCCGCTCGCTAGCGTCTTCTCGGGCTACAACGTGGATTTGTACCTCCACGTACGGATAGACCGCGATGTGGAACACTGCGCCGTGAACCGAATACCAAGTGTCGGTCCAACCTCCGATATCACACACGCGGATCGGGGCAACCGCGTTCACAATTGTCTGAGGCTTCACGGCAGTTCCAGTACACCTTCCCAATAGCGCCACTTTCCGGCTCCCAGCCCCGTCGCCCAATCATCGGGTTC
>JAUVRV010000227.1 GCA_030597435.1 Gemmatimonadales bacterium
AGAACAATGGCGAGTTCTCGATGTACCGCGGGCGGACCTCCCACAGTGACCCACCGAGCCGACTCTGAGTCCGTTCGTACTGGAACATCCGGCTCATGCCGCTGCCCCAACGAATGCCGCCATAGGCACTGGTCATGTTCACAACCGGAGCGCCCGCTTCGGCTGCCGCGAAGCTGTCGGTCTTAGTAACCAAGTAGGCACTCTGGTAGCCACTCCAGCTGTGTCCCTGCCCACCTACTCGAGCGGGATCGACAGCACCCTGCGCCACCACACTCAAGACGCCGGGCACCACGCACTTGAGTGAGCTCTCACCCGGATAGCCGTCGCGATAGTGGATGTCGGGTACGAACACCACATAACCCCGGCTGACGTAGAAACTGATGTTGATACTGGATCCGCCCGGTGATGGAGCCCGGTGTGAGTTCAACCTGTTGGACATCTTCTCGTAGAAGTACACCATCATCGGGTACTTCTGCGATGGATCGAAGTTCTCCGGCTTATACAGGATGCCTGTGAGTGGCAGACCGTCCGTCGAGTTCCAATACGTCAACTCGGCAGTACCCCATAGGTACTCCGCCTGCTGCGGATTGGCATCGCTGATCTTTCTCATGTCATCGAACGACGGATCTGTTACCCAGAGATCGGGGAACTCCTGGAAGTTCCCGCGAGTGAGCATGAGAACATCAGCATCCTGGGCCTTGCGCGGAAAGCCAAAGGAGCGATCCATCATGATGAGCCTCTCCGGAGTGTTGTCACCGCGCACCCTGTCACGATAGAAACAACCATTATTGGTGGTCCAGTCGAGCGCCAGCATCAACATCGGGTCCGTTTCTGAGATAGCATCCTGATCCGGATCCAGACGTACGTAACGGAATTCGATCTTCTCGCGCCGGCCCGTACCTTCGGTAATGTTCCTGGGAGCATTACGGCCCGTTGGATCTGTCGCCCAGATGTCATACTTGTCGTATATCAGGAACAGCTCGTCGTCCTCGGTCCAGCCGGCCCCCTGATACCCGTACGCGTTGGGTATCTGGGGCCGGTCGGCCAATTCGTCGTGCACCGGGTAGGGGATCTGACTGGTGAGATTGACCGGTTCACCGCCGTTTACATCGATGGCGAACCATGCTCGCTCACGCCCATCCCACCAAGTGATGTACTGGGCATCCGGTGCAAGCTGAGCCGAGCCCTGTAACTGCTCCAGGACCAGGCGCGATGCACCGGTCTCGACATCGACCAAATGCACATCGTTGTATCCAGGTGAATCCCAAGACACCTCCTGCCGGTACGGCATGTTGGTGACGGCCAGCCCGATGTCGGCATCTCCGTCTGATCCGACTATCACGGAGGGACGCTCCACATCAGCCAACTGCACGATCTGTCCGTTATTCAGGTGCACGACCGCTTGGTAAGTTCGGTTCAGCTCCCGCTCCCGTTGCACCAGTTGCATGGGTTGGAGCAACGGATCTTTCCAGCTCCAGATGTCTACCTCGACCTTCTCCCACTCGGGGGTCTCCTCCTCCGGTTCCGGTTCGGGGCGTGGCGCGGTGCCAAAGAAGAGCCGACGGCCGTTTTCTGAGAAATCCACGTCACCGTGCTCACTGACCCACCAATCCTGCGGAATGCCGGCTGATCCCTCAGTCGCAACCTGGCTCGCTTCAGCTTGACCAGCCCTCCAGTAGTACAGGTTGAAGGCTGACTGGTCTGCTTGGTAGTCATCGCGGTTGGACAGAAACGCGACCTGTTCCCCATCTTCGTCGAACGTCGCGGTCTGGTAGATCCCTTCACCCGCCATCAGGGTCGTGACTTCGTTGTCGCCGACTTCTACCACCATCAAACCATCGGCGGCGCCGTCCTTGCTCGAGGCCGCGAAGAGAAGACGATCACCACTTTTCGAGAACGCATACTCCGTCACGCTCTCGTAGCGCTGCTCGGCACCTGAGGCAAGGTCACGCAGAACCAACATGGCTCCGATTTGGTTGGGCTTCTTCTCCTTCTTCTCTTCCTCTTCCTGCCCTTCTTCCTTGACCTCTTCCTCCGGTTCTTCGCCGCCCGGCCCGCTCTCCTCAGCACTATCGGGCTTCTCTTTGACCTTCTCGAGCAGATAAGCCAGCCAACTCACCCCTTCTTCCGGCACCTTGAACGACTTCACCTTCTCGACCTTGAAGACCTCGCCATTGGACAGGTCCATGATCCCGAGTGAGTCCTTGGGCTGCTGATCGGGTTTCTTCTCTTCCTTTTTGGCCTCCCTCACTAACGCCAATTCCGGCTTGATCACGAATACCAGAAACCGCCCATCGTGGGTGAATTGTGCCTGACGGCCTCGTGGCACGGTGTAGGCGGTGCTCGAGTTCAAGCCGCGCACATGCAGTTCGGCATCACCCTCACGTACGTTGAGAGCGTATGAGATCCACTGTCCATCGTCCGAAACTCGTGAGTCGACGATGGTCTTCCACATATCGTACGAATCGTGATCGAGTGGTCGCTGCTGTTGTGCCTGCGCTGTAAGCGGCAAAATCAGGGCGGCGGCCGTGATTAGTGGGCCAATCCGGTAGGTTATACGCATGGTTCTGTTCTCCGACGGAAACTGAAGGACACTGCAGTTGGATCTTCTTCCCCTCCTTCCCCTCCTCACCCAACCTAGCCCGCTTCCCTCCCAGTCTCAACCGATCGGCCTGACCTGATACTGGGCCCTTGCTCCACGTCTTAACTTGTAACCATGAGATACTCGCTCGGCGTTCTGCTCCTGATCACCCTGCCCGGACTAGTCCCCTATTGGCCGGACGAGCCCACACCCCCCACGCTCAACCTGACGTGGACGCCGTCTCAACCGGTCCAAGGCAGTGTCGTGCGGCTGACCGTTCGCCTTGATACGCTCGATCCCACCGTTGACATCACGGCCGTCAAGGGGCTGATGGCACGCCAGGCACTCCATTTTGAGTCGGATGGTGCGGGTGGTTTTCAGGCCCTGGGCGGGATACCCATCACCGCGGCCGACAGCATCCGATTGGAGCTGACACTGCTGCACCGGACTGGCTCCAGTGAGCGGATCGTGAGATACCTCCCAATCGAGCGAGGACAGTTCTCCTCAACTCAGCTCAGAGTGGATCCCCGCTTTGTCGATCCTCCCGATTCGGCACTGTCGGCGCGCATAGCGGCGGAGCGCGATTCCGTCAGGCGGGTGACCCGCAGATCGCACGCAACTCCACGGATGTGGACCGAGGCATTTACCCTCCCGAGAGACTCGCGCCTGACTAGCCCGTTCGGGCAACGGCGGGAATTCAACGGGGAAGTTCGCAGCCTGCACCTGGGTACTGACCTGGCGGGACAGGTCGGCGCGCCGGTGGCGGCCACCAACCGAGCCGTCGTAGCACTGGTGGGTGACTTCTACTACTCCGGTGGCCTGGTCTACCTCGACCACGGTCATGGCTTGATGACCGCGTACCTCCATCTCAGCGAGATCTTCGTTGCCGTGGGTGACACTGTGGAGCGAGGCGAGATCATCGGTAGAGTCGGTGCCAGCGGCCGAGTGACAGGCCCTCATCTGCACTGGACCGCCCGCTATGGAGATGTGCTCGTGAGTCCACTGAGTCTGCTGGATATCACAGCGTTCTGACTTGACTGAGTGCCGCAAGTCCTCTCGCCTGGAACACAGCAAGAATCGGGTTGAGGCCACCGCACCGGACCGCCAACTTTCCAGTGTCATCATTTGAGGCGTTGCACAGTGTCCCGCGATTACGAACGCGTCGAGCAGGCCATCAGTTTCATCGAGCAGAACTTCCGTAGCCAGCCCACGTTGAGCGATGCGGCCAGGTCGGTCGGCCTCAGCGAGTACCACTTTCAACGCCTGTTCAAGCGTTGGGTGGGCATCAGCCCCAAGCGGTTCCTCCAGTTCCTGACCGTCGAGCACGCCAGAGAGCTACTCCGCGACGGCAGGTCTGTTCTGGCTACGAGCTACGATGCGGGACTATCTGGACCGGGACGCCTCCACGATCTCTTTGTATCGGTCGATGCGGTGACACCTGGTGAGTACAAGCGCCAGGGTGAAGGACTCGTCATATCTTTCGGCTGCCACGACACCCCATTTGGCAACTGCTTCATTGCAGCAACCGAGAGAGGTGTGACCAATCTGGAGTTTGCAGAGCGGCGCGACTGCGTCGAGCGCCTGCAAGAGAACTGGAGCGCGGCTTCGTTACGAGAGGACCGTGAGTTCACCGGCTCCGTTATCGAGCGGATATTCGGGCAGGATCGAGACAATCCGAGCCACATCACGCTCTATCTCAAGGGAACCAACTTTCAACTCAAGGTCTGGCGCGCACTGCTCGAGATCCCCTCGGGACACCTCACTTGCTACCAGCAGATTGCTAGACAGATCGGTCAGCCCAAGGCAGAACGAGCCGTGGGCAATGCAGTTGGCAGCAACCCGGTGGCATTCGTAATCCCCTGTCACCGAGTGATCCGCAAGTCGGGAGAGTTCGGCAAGTACCGGTGGGGCACCGCCCGCAAGAAGGCGATGCTAGGCTGGGAGGCGGCCGGGCGGGCAAGCAGTACGTCGTAACTGGTGCGCCGTCCCGCATTCCATCGCGACTCCCTCACCACTCACACCTAGCCCTACCGCTTCTTCTTCACCTTCCGCACAGCCCGCTTGGTGGCCTTCTTGGCCTTCGTCGTGGCACGCTTCACGGCCTTCTTGGCCTTCCTGGTCGCCCGCCTCGTTGCCTTCTTGGCCTGCTTGACCTTCTTCGCGGCCCTCCTCTTGGCACGCTTGACCTTCTTGGCGGCCTTCTTCTTGGTGCGTTTGACCGCCTTCTTGGCCTTGCGAACTGCCTTCTGCGTTCTAGTGCGCTTCTTGATTATTGCTGCCATTCTAGTCTCCTAGCGGCTTCGCGCCGTCGCCTTCTTGGTGGTCCTCTTCACAGTCTTTCTCGCACGGGTCGCGGCCGGCCGGCGCGTGCTCTTCTTGACAGTCCGTTTCGTAGCCTGCTTGACGGTCTTCTTCCGCCCGGCTACTCGCTTGGCCGTCTTAGTTGCCCGTTTGACGGCCTTCTTCACCTTGCGTGTTGCTTGCTTCGTTGCCCGACTAGCAACTCGCTTCGCTTTGGTCGCCGTGCGTTTTGCCTTCCTTCCGGCACCCTTAGCGACCTTCTTCGCCTTGCGAGCTGTTCGCTTGGCTGTCTTGACAGCACCCTTTCTGGCCTTCTTCGCCGTGCGCTTGGCCGTCTTCGTGGCCCGCTTTACGACCTTCTTGGCCTCGGTCGCAGTTTTCTGTACCGTTCTGCGGGCGCGCTTCACGGCTTTCTTCGTCTTGGAAGCAGGTTTCCTTGCTGTCTTCTTCTTGGCGGTCTTTTTCTTAGACCGGCTAGTCGTAGTCCTCTTCGAACTCGACCTTGCTGTCTTCCCGCTCTTTTTCGGAGCCATCTTTTTCTCCTATTCACTTTACAGACCGAAGATCGCCAAGTTAGGGATTTGTTGGCCCAGCGTCCAGAGAC
>JAUVRV010000204.1 GCA_030597435.1 Gemmatimonadales bacterium
AGTCGTACACAGGGACATCAAGCCGGACAACGTAATGCTGTCCGGTCGCCACGCGCTGGTGACCGACTTTGGAGTTGCCAAGGCCGTGAGTGAGGCGACAGGACGGCAACAGTTGACTACCGAAGGGATAGCACTAGGCACGCCCACGTATATGTCACCTGAGCAGGCTGCCGCCGATCCACACATCGATCATCGCGCGGACATCTACAGCGTGGGCGCTGTTGCATACGAGTTGCTGACAGGTAGACCACCGTTCCTTGGCACTACACCGCAGATGATCCTCTCGGCACACATGACTGACACTCCCGAACCGGTGACGAAGTACCGTGCGGCGGTACCGCCCGCTTTGGCGGAGTTGGTGATGACGTGCTTGGAGAAGAAGGCGGCCGACCGCTGGCAGAGTACGGAGGAGATGCTGGTGCGGCTCGAGGTGCTGGCCACGCCGAGCGGCGGCATCACCCCGACAGGTACGCAGCCGGTGGCCCGGGGTCGCAGGACTGCGATTGGCGCCGTCGCCACGGTCGGGTTGATTGTCGTAGCGGTGGTCGTTGGTGTCTTGCTCCGCTCTCGCTCGCAGCCGGGAGTCGATCCGAACCTCCTTGCCGTTGCGCCGTTCGACGTGTTGTCGCAGCAAGAGGGGCTGGCTGTGTGGGGCGAGGGCATGATGGACCTGCTGTCACGCAGCCTGGACGGGGCCGGGCCGCTCCGCACCCTCTCACCCACGATGTCCGTGCGACGCTGGGAGGGACGGGCCGATGCAGCGTCTGCCGCGGCCTTCGGCCGTCGCACGGGCGCCGGCCTGGTGGTGTACGGGACGCTGGTCGGTGTAGGCGGCGACTCTGCTCGGGTAGCGGCCACACTGTTTGATGTGGCACGAGGCTCCGCCCTGGCCGAGGCTGAGCTGCGCGACCGCGCCGACCGGGTGGACCGGCTGTCGGATTCGTTAGCCGTTCGATTACTGGCAGGTCTCAGTCGCAGGTGGTCGATTGCAGGGGCACCGCTCTACTCGCTTGGCTCGACGTCACCGGCCGCAATCAAGGTGTTCCTCCAAGGAGAGGCGCACTATCGCCGGTCGAGCTGGGACTCGGCTAGGGCCTACTACGAACAGGCTGTCGATCTCGATAGCTCGTTTGCGCTTGCCTATCGCAAAATCGGCATCGTGTTGGGTTGGAATGAGCTGGAATTCGGTCTCGGCTCTGCGGCGCTGTTGCCGTACCAGCTACGCGCCGGCGAGTTGAACCGTGGGCTCGCTCCGCGCGAGAGCCTCCTGATAGTCGCCGAGTCTCTCTATGCCGGGCTGATCCCGTCGTTCGACGGGGACTGGTCGCGCGTTGACCGTTTGCTGGCAACAATGGAGCACGCCGCGCGTCGGTACCCTGAGGATCCCGAGGTGTGGAACGAGTTGGGTGAGGCACGGTTCCACTTTGGGCAGTCGGCCGGTGTGACGCTCGAGGCGACCGAGGAAGCCTTCCGGCACGCCATCGAACTCGACTCGGGCTTCGCGCCTGCTTACATCCATGCCACCGAACTCGCCCTTCGGTTGGGGGGTGCGGCAGCGGGTCGTCGCACCCTGGCGGGGCTTCTAGCCCTCGGTCCAACCGGGTACGAGGCCGGCGCCGCGCACCTTGCTCAGGCGCTGCTCGATCCCGAGCGTGCTCAGTCGGCAGCAGTGGAGGCGGCGTTGGACACTCTGTCGGACCTGGCGATGGTTCACGCCATCACTCACCTCCAGTACTATCCCGACTCGGCTGAGTCCGCCCTCAGAATCGCTCGTGCTTGGGCCGAGCGGTCGTCGGGTAGCCTGAGTGACCTGAGGTGGTTACTCGCCTTCCGTGGCCACGTAGACGAAGCGTATCAGGTGTTGGAACAGTCGGATTGGCGCACTCCGCAGGTTAGCAACTGGTTCGCACACAGCACGTTCGCCGAGCTGGCGCTGCTCGGGGCATTCCCCGATGATACGGTACGCGCGGTGTACGATGCGTGGCTCAGCGCCGGCTACGGCCAGGGGACCTACCTCACCCATCGCTGGCGGGCCGACAAAGGCGACACCGTTTCGCTCCAGCGGATCATGCAGATCAGCGAGATTGGGCTCGACCAATTGCGAGGAGCGCAGGACCCCGACACCGCGCTCGTGTGGTGGGCGAGTCAATGCGCGACGGCGTATCTGTCCCTTGCCCGTGGCGATACGACAGCCGCTCTAGAACAGTTCGACGCTCTCAAGCAGTGGCCAACGGTACCGTTGGCCTACAAGGAGCGCCTGACGCGAGCGCAGCTGCTTGCGGCCGTGGGGAGGGATGAGGAAGCGGCCGCGATCCTGGATCAGATACCCAGCGTTGGCTACGTTCCAGGACCGGTTGAGGTGATATGGATTCTGGAACGTGCGCGGGTCAACGAGCGTCTGGGCAACCGAGAGAAGGCTGTCGAGAGCTACTCCTATGTTATGGACGTGTGGCGTCATGCCGATCCGCTGCTACAGCCGTTTGTAGAGGAGGCCCGAACGGCGCTGGCACGGTTGGCCGGGGAGCCGAGCCGTTGATTATGCCTACTGAGCGGATCTATGTCGTCGACCGCATCGAAGCAAATATCGCGGTCCTGGTAGATGAAGCGGGCTCTGAGACACTCGTTCCCCTCAAGAGGTTCAGGAATCCGCTGCGTGAGGGATCGGTCATAAGAGTGCCAGTCGATAGCAAGGCCAATCCGCAATGGGGGGACGGCGCGGTCGATGAGGCAGAGACCCAGAAGCGCAAGCAGGAGGCGGAAGACATCCTGCGCAGCCTGCGTCGGCGGGATCCAAGAGGGGATGTGGAGTTGTGAGCCGCAGATGCTAGTCGTCTCCTTCCCCTCCTTCCCCTTCTTCTCCGGTGGGGTGCGGTGGGAAGGGGAATGCGATCGCGACAAGGAGTGAGAGTCATGAATGCCATCGAGGAACTCGACCACATCGCGATCAATGTGAGATCGCACCGCCTCGTCAAGACGCTGCTCAAGGAGAACCCCAAGCTGGAGCAAATCCTGCGCAACTCGAGGAACGAGATCGAGGCGCGGGTTGGGATTCGCGAGTGGGTGTTGGAGGAACTCGAGCAGCGTCCTCAGGCCCTGGCATACTACGAGGGTCGCAGCTCGGACCGTGAAGGCTTTGAGGCCCTGTCGTGGAGCGCCTACGCCGCGATTCGTTTGCTCGACTATGTCGATCACGCCGGGCGCCAGTTCGAAGACCTGAACCTGCGCGGTGCCGTGGCGGTGAGCACTCCAATCCGACAGCTGTGGCTCGCGGTAAATCACGGTACGGGCGGTGCCAAGCCCGACTTCTTCGAGGACGCCGTGCATCTGTTCCGCCAGTTCTCGGGATGGAGCGAGCTGCGCAAGCCGACCCGCGAGGAGGTCGAGGGCTGGATGGAACGCTATCCGTCCGGGCTCGACCCGCGCATCGTTGCCCTACGGGAGGAGAACCGGGAACGCATTCTCAACATCATCATCGACCGGATGGATAGCGGCGAGATTCGCAGTCAGAAGTTCCGGTTCGACAGCGGCATGTCTCGCCCGGAGAAACTCGAGCAGGCCCTGGAGTGGTGGAACGATACCCAGTTCCATCTCCACTTCGCCGTACGCTCCCCCGAGCTGCTCAATCAGATGCTGGGCAACTCACTGGATCCCGATACGATGAGTGTACTGCGGCGCGCACGTGAGGCGGGGATCCCCTTCTTCGTCAATCCCTACTATCTCTCGCTGCTCCACGTCCGCGTTCCCTACTTCGCGATCGGCGCCGACCTGGCAATCCGCCACTACGTGATCTATAGCCAGCAACTGGTAGAAGAGTTCGGCCACATCCGGGCTTGGGAGAAGGAAGACGAAGTGGTACCTGGCAAGCCCAACGCGGCAGGATGGTGTTTACCCCCCTACGACAACGTGCACCGGCGCTACCCTGACGTGGCCATCCTGATCCCGGACACCACCGGGCGCGCCTGCGGCGGACTGTGTGCTTCGTGCCAGCGCATGTACGACTTCCAGGGCGGCCGGTTGAACTTCGATCTGGAACGACTCGAGCCGCAACCGAGTTGGCCGGAAAAGCTGTCGCAGCTGATGAAGTACTTCGAGGAGGACTCGCAACTGCGCGATATTCTCATTACCGGCGGCGACGCCCTGATGAGCACGGACAAGGTGCTGCAACGAATCCTCGATGCGGTCTACCAGATGGCCAAGGCGAAGCGTGAGGCCAACGCCGGCCGCGAGCAGAAGTACGCCGAGATCCAGCGGGTCCGGTTGGGCACGCGGCTGCCCGTTTACTTGCCGCAGCGGATCACACCCGAACTCACGCAGATCCTGGCCCGATTCAAGGAACAGGCCTCGGAGATCGGGGTCAGGCAGTTTGTGATCCAAACCCACATCCAGTCACCGATGGAGGTGACGCCGGAAGCGCGCGATGCGGTGCAGCAACTACTGTCCGCCGGCTGGATCCTCACCAACCAGATGGGCTCCACGACTGCTGCATCGCGCAGAGGGCACACGGCAAGACTGCGCCAGGTGCTCAACGAGATCGGTGTGCTGCCTTACTACACGTTCGTGGTGAAGGGATACCGGGAGAACAGTTTCAATTACGCACCAGTCGCGCGGCTGGCGCAGGAGGAGATGGAGGAGAAGGTCATCGGTCGCATACCGGAGCGCTACTACGAACTGATTCGCCGGTTGTCGGAACAATCCGAGTCCGTGGTGCGTGAAGTGAGTACGCTCAGGGGCAAGGTGTGCGTGCCATTCCTGGCGACCGATCGCAACGTCTTGAACCTCCCAGCGGTCGGCAAGAGCCTCACGTTCCGCGTGATCGGCATTACCCGCTACGGCCGCCGCATCCTGGAGTTCGACCACGATCGCACGCGTGCGAACAGTCCCATCATCGATCGAATCGGCAAAGTGATAGTGATCGAGTCGAAGTCGATTCGTGAGTACCTGCGACAGCTCGAAGGTCTGGGTGAAGAGATCTCGGAATATGAAAGTTGCTATGGCTACTCAATGGGGCAGACAGAGCCGCGTATGCCACTATACGAGTACCCGGACTACGACTACGAACCGACCACAGAGATCACCAACTTCGAGCCGCCTAACGCAGAGCAACCGATCGCAGGTGCCGAACCGGTGTCCGCACCGGTGGGATAGGCAGCCGGCGCGAGTGATGTACGATTTGCGATTTGTGATGTGATCTAGGACGGTCAATGACGATGGGTGGGGTGGCCGTCTTGGACCGTCCTAGTACCTGCGAGTTGCGATGTGACATGTTCCGCGACCAATGCTACCACTGGGCCACGGAACTTCCTTTTGCCCAGATGGTTATCTAATCAGGATGCCATGCTTCAAGTTCGCCGTGAGCCTTCTCTGTGTAGGAGCTGCCACTACGGGGGGTCTGCGCGCCCAGGTGGGCGGATACTCGCCCGACCGCGCGCCGGCGCTGACCGGCAGCGGTGTCGGGTTCCGTTATGGCGTTATCCTGCCGGGCCACATCACGCTGTACCGTTCAGGGCTGCGGGAGGCGCCCTACGCGGGGTGGGCTGTGTTCCGGGCTGCCGCCTCACTCACGGGTGAGTTGGAGTTCGACTTCCGGACCTCCGAGCGGGAGTTGAGGCCAGGACTTGACGTGTCCCTCGTCGCCCGCGCCAGCCTGTTCGACCGCACGCGGTTGCACGGTTTCGGGAGCGGGCTGAACGGAAGTGCGGCCTACCAGGTGAGACAGCATCGCCTGAGCCTGGCACCGACCATGACCGTGTCGGGCGGTAGCCCCAATGTCAGCGTGTCATTCGGGCCGGTCCTCAAGTACGCCAGCACGCGATTCGACCGGGACGAT
>JAUVRV010000241.1 GCA_030597435.1 Gemmatimonadales bacterium
CGCCGAACTTGACCACCGCCAGTGAGATGAACAGTCCTGACACCATCAACCCAAGGCTCCACACCCAGTCCTGATTCTGAAAGAAGCCAAGCTTCCAGGCGGACGGCAGTCCCATGAAGAAGGCTACAACTCCCACCAACGGTACGGCTTTCTTGCGGCTCAAACCCAGATCGACACCTATGCGAGTAGCCATCTCGATCATTGCAATCAAGGATGACATTGCCGCGAAACTGAGCGCAAGGAAGAACAGCGCCAGGAAGAGCTTCCCGGCCGGAATCTGCTCGAATAGTTGTGGTAGCCATATGAAAGTGAGGCCCTCACTACCGGCGCCGAGTGCCAACCTGGCCTCTGCTTCTGGCAATACGGCAAACACGGTGCACATGATGGCGATACCCGCCAGCAGTGAGGCAGCGTAATCACCGAACGCCGTGGTGTATCCTGTCAACACGAAGTCATCCCGTTTTTTCAGGTACACTCCGTACGTCATCACGAGTCCCCACGCTGCACCGACGCTCCAAGCTGATTGTGTCAATCCCTCGAGCCACACCTTGTGCGACAGTAGCTGGCTCCAAACGGGGGCAAACAGGAAGCCGAGCCCCTTGGTCGCGTCGGGCAACGTGACAGCCCGGATGGCCGCGACGATCAGGAGTATGAACAGGATTGGGATGAGGACGCGGTTGGTTCTCTCAATGCCTTTGACAACGCCGCGGGAGATGATGAAGCAACCGATGACTAGTGCTAGGAGATGAAACGCAATTGGCTGGAAGCTTCCACTGGTCAGGTTCTGCCAATACGCTTCGTGACTGCCCTCAGCCAGTCCGGAGCCCAACGTGGCGAAGAAGTACTTGATACACCATCCGGTGACGACCGAGTAATAGAACATGATGAAACACGTGCATAGGCCCACGAACGCACCCATCCAATTGTACTTTGCGCCTATCAGGTGCCCGATCGCCCCGGCTGGCCCCCGGCGCGTGTTCTTGCCCAGCGCGAATTCGACCAGTATCAGCGGGACCGACCAAGCGAACATGAACACCAGCCATGTGATGAGGAACGCTCCACCGCCATTTTCCGCGGCCACCCGTGGAAAACGCCATATGTTTCCGGTGCCCACAGCCATGCCGATGGCGGCGAGGAGAATGCCCCAGCGAGTGCTGAATTGGTCATTGTTCTCGGTCATATGAGGCCTCAGTGAGGTGTCGAATCCGTCCGTGGCGATACTGGCCGCTCATTTTAGCCCGAATACGTTGAAATGGGAACAAGAGGGGGTGGCGGAGTGTGGTTGGCGCCACCGGTTATCTTTAATGCCACTGCTATCGAGACAGACTTGGAGACGATAGACCCATGATGCAAGAGACCATTACGACGTTGCCCGGGGCCGAGGTGCTTTCGAGGGCCAAGACGTTCTTTGCCGAGAGGGTCCCGCAGTACAGCGCGTTTCTCGAGAAGGAGGGACCAAGCTATGCGGTGTTTAGAGGCCAGGGAGGGGAAGAGATCGCCGTGGCAGTGTTCGCGGCAGGCAACGGTGTGAAGGTCCGGGCCTCGTCGATGCTGCACGAGCAGATCATAGGTCGGTTTCTGTCAACCTTGCCCCACGCGGAGGCGGATCAGAATGAGCACTCCTGACTTCACTGTACGGGTCTGGGTGGAGGACGTGTGGGACACCGTCCAAATAGCCGCGGAGCCGGAGTGGCCGGTGACCCGGGTCAAGGAGGAGGCTCTCAGGACAGCTATCGGAACCCAGGCCGATCCTGCACAATACCTCGTCAAGCTCCGTGGCGGGCTGGTATTGAACGAGGCTGCCTCGCTGGCTCAGCTGGACGTGTCGAATCTCACGTCGCTGACGGTGTTGGCCGCGCGACGCCGACCCGTCAGGTAATCCTGGGTCTGTAGTCCCCCGACATACTCAATGACAGTCAGCGTATTCTGGCACCCGTCGTCGATCAAGCACAGCGCCGGGCCTGGTCATCCCGAGTCACCCACTCGAATCGAGGCCGTTCTGGCGGAACTGAGGGCCCCCGATATCCCGTTTGACATCGCATGGCATGAGGCTGAGCCAGCAGATCATGACATGCTCACGGCGGTACACGCAGCCTCGTATCTGACCCGGCTGCGCGATGTCACAGCGCAGGGAGGCGGCAGGCTAGACGAGGACACGGTAGTCAACGGGCACAGCTTCGAGGCCGCGGTGCACGGGGCAGGTGCCGCCGTCGGAGCGGCAGCGTCCGCGCTGAGTGGATCTCCGGCATTCGCCGCCGTACGGCCGCCGGGCCACCATGCGACTGGCGACACGGCTATGGGATTCTGCCTGATCAACAATGTTGTAGTGGCGGCAAGATGGGCGCTGGATCATGCAGGGTTGGAGCGAGTGCTGATAGTCGACTGGGATGTGCACCATGGGAATGGAACCCAGGCGCTGGTCGAGAGCGATGCTCGAGTCCGCTACGTTTCTCTCCATCAGTGGCCGCTCTACCCCGGTACTGGGAGCGAGGCCGAGCGGGGGGTCGGCAACATATTCAATGTCCCGCGTCCTGCGGGACTCCCGCGCACCACCTACCTGGCCGATCTCAATGACGCGGTGTCCGCCGCCAGCGCCGTGTGGGAACCGGGACTAGTCCTGGTATCGGCCGGATTCGGCGCGCTGGCGGGCGCTCCCTTGGCTGGGTTCACGCTCGAGCCGGAGGACTACGCTCGATGGGTCTCTGCCTGGCGTGGCATGGGAGTTCCGATGGCCACGGTATTGGAAGGTGGGTACGATCCCGCCAGGGTGGCAAAGGCAGCCGTGGCTCACCTGGGCGCGCTTGCTTGAGTGCCAATCGACCGTAAGTTGCACCAATGCCCTTCCGGCTCACCTCGAGCACCCTCACCGCGATTATCCAGCCATGGTCAGATGTGGCACAACCGATCTATCGGCGTGTGGCGCAGCTATCCGATGCGGAACCCGGCCGCGAGACCCTATGGATAGGGTGTGGGGCCGGCAGGTCTGTGTTGTGGTGGAGCGAGCGATTCAAGACACTCACGGAGGGTGTAGATCCCGAGTCGGCGGCCATTGAAGAGGCAGACGAGGCTGCTCGAAAAGCGGGACTCAGTAAGCTCACGTCCTTCCAAGTGGCGGATCCGACCGACCTGCCGCATGAGGACAAGGTGTTCGATGCCGTAGTCGTCCACATGCTACATCTGCCCGATCCTGACGGCAGGAAGGTTCTTCACGAAGCCGGCCGCGTGGTCCGTCCAATGGGGACCGTGATTGGCATAGTCCCGGCCTGGCTGCAGACTCCTACGCCGAAGGACCTCAAGGTGGTTGATAAGCTGGGTCTTCGGCCGCAGCTGGGTGTGGAGTGGAAGGGGTTTTTCAGAGAGGCGGGCATCGTAGAACTGAGTGTTGAGGAGGCCGCAGGTGACGGGAAGTGGATGCTGCAGAAAACCCTTGCGTTGTTAGTGCGTGGTTGGAGAGCTGCCGGATGGCTCGGCGTGCGTGCGGTCATGAGATATGAGGTCTGGGCCCTCCGGCGCATGGCGCGGAAGCGGGTGCTCGGGCTCTCCATCATCAAAGGAAGCCGCTGGCCGCACGGCTAGCGGAGTGATCCGGGCGGTCATGACTCCAACTCGGTGCCAGGTCGCACTTCCGATTCCGGCCGCCCAACCATACCACTACCAAATACCACCCCTCCTGGCCGACAGGGTCCTGCCGGGTGCCCGCGTGGTCGTTCCCGTCCGCAGCAGGGAACTGGTGGGCGTAGTGCTCTCAATCGACGACGAGTCCCCAGAGGGTCTCAAGGGCGTGCTGTTGGTACCGGATCCCGAACCGCTACTATCCCCCGGGTTGCTGGAGCTAGGTAGCTGGATTGCCGGTTACTACTCCACACCGATCGGAATCAGTCTCAAGGCGATGCTCCCGGCTGCGTTGTGGGGCAGTTCGCAACTCGTGGCCGAGATCGTGAATCCCCGCGCTGCCTCCGGAGGAGCCAGCGCCCAGGTGCTGCGAGAGCTGCAACGAGCAGGTGGCCGAACCGCTGCGGCGACATTGAAACGAAAGCTCAAACGACCGGTGTGGGATGTTCTCCAGAGACTCGAGCGAACCGGTGCGATTGCCCTTGTCACCGAACCACCGAGACTCGGTCCACCGGCCAAGCACGACCGCGTGTTGGTGCTTACCAAAGTGCTTCCCTCCTTGCTGGAACGGGAACAGACCTTTGGTCAGGCAACTCGCCAACGGGCGGCGTACGAGGCGGTCGACGCGATTGGAGGCGAGGCACCGGTCTCCCATCTGGTTGATAGGCTAGGCTTCTCGAGGGCGATACTGAACGGTCTCGTAGCACGTGGAGTGGGGCGGATTGAGGAGAGGGAGCGACTGCGGGATCCGTTTGAGGGCGAGGCCGGTGTGGTCCCTCCCAGGCCTACCAACGCACAACGTGATGCCATCGAGGGCATCCGCGGCGTCCCACCAGGAGGCGCGACAGCTTTGTTCGGCGTGACCGGCAGTGGCAAGACGCTAGTGTACCTGGAGGCTTTTCGCAGAGATGGGAACGAGGGGAAGGGTGTGATCGTCCTGGTGCCGGAGATCTCTCTTACACAGCAGACGATAGCCAGGGTGCGCGGGGTGTACGGCGAGAGCGTGTCTGTGCTGCATTCCGGTCTGTCGGATTCCGAACGCGCAGACGCGTGGAGTGCGTTGGCATCGGGCCATCGACGCGTAGCCGTTGGAGCGCGGTCGGCGGTGTTCGCACCCGTTTCCCCCCTGGCTGCCATCGTCGTGGATGAGGAACACGACGCGAGCTACAAGAACGGTGAGTCGCCACGGTATCATGCGCGGGACGTTGCGCTGAAGCGAGGCAAGCTAGAGGGTGCAAGGGTGGTGCTGGGTAGTGCGACTCCGTCACTGGAGACCTGGGCTGCGCGCGACAGGATCAGGGTCGTATCGCTGCCACAGCGAGTGAACACGCGGCAGCTTCCCGAGGTTCAGTTGGTGGACATGCGTTCCGAGCCCAGAGTTGCCGAGAGCGGAGCAGTGCCGTGGTCACAAGTCATGGACCTTGCGGTAGGTGCGGAACTAAGCGCCGGCAATCAAGTCATTCTCTTGTTGAATAGACGAGGGCTCGCTCACTTTCTTCAGTGTTCAGAGTGTGGTGCCGTACGGGAGAGCCCACACTGCAGTATCTCTCTAACGGTGCACCGGACACCACCGCGGTTAAGGTGTCACTACTGTGGCAACGATGAGCCCAGTCCTTCAAACTGTGACCAGTGTGGTCAGGAGAGTCAGCGGTCGCGTGGGATGGGTACGCAGCTGCTCGAGAACTGGCTCGCAGAACG
>JAUVRV010000356.1 GCA_030597435.1 Gemmatimonadales bacterium
CTTCCTCTAACGACACCAACACGTCTGACAGATCGGACGGGTGCAAGTGCCTGGCGCGGGCGAGGAATCGGACCACCTTGCCGTCTTCGGCAAGCCGCAGTAGCTCTTTTTGAAGCTCAGGACCATCTACTGGCTGCGTGTATCTTTCCATTCACCAGTGTCCTTCAGTAGTGACTCCAAGTGGTGTCTTCATTGGTGACGAACGCCACCGCCCAGAGCCCCCCAGGGGCATCACTCCTTCGGCTCCAGCGTGAGGTGGACCGCCGGTGCCGGACCCCCCCTGACCGCAACGCGCTCAACCCGTGTGGCCGTGGCAGAAAGCACGTAGAATTCCAAGCCGGCGAGCTGGTAACGCTCACCCGCTCGCGGAATGCGCCCTGCCGCCCGCGTCAGGAGTCCACCGATCGTCTCGGCTCCGGTGGGCAGCTCCACCCCAAAGCGTTCCGCCATCTCGTCCGCAGGACCTGTGCCCGGCACATCCACCACTTCGCTGGTTTCCAACGCCACGGACCCTTGTCCGCTGCTCGTCTCAAAGGCCTCGTCGACCAGCTCTTCGAGCAGATCTTGCAGCGTTGCGATCCCGGCAGTACCGCCGTACTCATCGAGCACAACAGCCAACTGACGCCGATCGCGCTGCATCTCGAACAGCAGGTCCGCGCACGGTCTCGACGCAGGCGTCATAGTCACCGGCCGGACTCCCAGCTCCGCCCCGGGTGAGAGGCGCAGCAAGTCGAACGCGTAGAACATTCCCTCTATGTGGTCGAGCGAATCACGATAGACCGGTATCCTGGAGTAGCCCGATGCAGCAAACACACGACCGATCTCCGCCGTCGGCGTTCCTTCTCGAACAGCGACCACCTCGGTCCTGGGGGTCATCACCTCACGCACCGTCCGCTCCGTGAACGCCATGACTCCGGTAACCAGACCCAATTCCTCTGTGTCCGATGTTTCCGGCTTGTCAGACTCGGTACGCTTGCGTGCTACGTTGCTTCGCGGTCTTACCGTTGCCTCGTGTGGCAGTACCGGGTTCAGAATCGGGGCAAGTCTAGTCGCCACCGGAACGACGCCCTTGATAACGGACTCCGGCCAGCGCCTCCCAGCCGCGCGCGGGAAGGTATACGCGACCGTGACGAGCAACGGTACGGCAATGAACAGCACTGTGACGGCCAGCAGCTCAATAGACATTGAACCGAGCAGCGCCCTCAATCCCGCACCAGCAAAGAGCACACCTACGGACGAAAGACCCAGAGCAGCACCCATGGTTCGCTGCGGAGACGCCAATAATGACCTTGCGGCCCGGGCGCCGGGGAGACTACCGGCGATCCAACGGTACAGCTCCATCCTGTTCACCGCAACGATGCTCGCTGCGGCCATCGTGCCAAGTCCGCCGAGCACGGTACCCACAATCAACAGGCCGAGTCCGGTCATTCGTTCCAGCCCTCAACTGATTCGGTCTCCACCCCCAACTCCAACCGCTCGAAATAGACGCGCTTGATGCGGCGCTTGAATACTTGCTCCACCACCACCCGGAACCCCGCGACCCTCAGCTCCTCTCCCGGATTGGGAACGCGGCCGAGTTCCGACAGCACTAGTCCACCAACGGTGGTCACGTCTTCCCTGTGTACCGACACGCCCAGCAACTGCGACAGGTCGTCCAGCGTCACGGTGCCGTCGACCCAGAATCGATCGTCACCCTCGCGTTCTACCGGCGGTGTCTCATCCTCGTCATGTTCACCGTAGATCTCGCCAACCACCTCTTCCAGCACATCCTCCAACGTGATCAGTCCCGATGTACCCCCGAACTCGTCCACCACAATGGCAAGCAGGCTGGGGCCTCGCTGGAAATCCCCAAGCTGCACCGTTAGCGTTTTGGACTCCGGAACGAACTGAGCGGGCCGAATGAAATCTTGCCACCTGTCAGGCACATCCTCCACGCCCGCGACCGCGGGAGTGAGGTCCTTGGCGTACAGGATTCCCATGACGCTGTCCAGGTCCTCTTCGTAAACGGGGATCCGAACGTGTTCTCCTCTTCCCAACAACTCGACGACATCTCGCCAACTCGCCGTAGCGTCCAACGCTATGATGTCCGGCCTGGGTGTCATGGCTTCGGCAACGGTCGTGTCGCCCAAAGAGAACACACCGAGAAGCATGTCACGGTGCTCCGGTCCGAACCTGTCTGATTGACCCTTGGTCAACGGCTCCATCGCCTGTATGCGCGACTCTATCACCGTGATGAGTCCCAGAAGGGGCGCAAACGGTGCCATGCTGGACCGGGCTGCTCCGGCGACTGAGGCAGCGAGCCGCGGCAGCAACACGCCAAGTCCGCGGGGGATGCTCTCGGACACGACGTAAAGCAAGGCTACCATCACGGTCAGGCTTGCCAGAGCCGGCCAGAACGGCCGGTGCCACCACTGTACCGCTTCGGAGGCTGCGGCGGCAGCAACCAAGAGAAGTGCCATCCTAGTAATGTGTATGGCGCGATCGGCTGGTACCGGCCCTCTGTCTGTGGCCTGCGGGTCGCCCAAGGTCCGAGCCATGGTTGGTGCTTCCTGTGCGATGGCGAGAATCCCGGCCCATGATGCGGCTAGGAACGCGACTATGATCGCCCCGATCTGGCCGGCGGCCGTCATTCGCCTTCCCCTCGCACCAGTCCACGCACGTATCGCTCCTGCACTCGCCACATGGTTGAAACCGTACGCTCTCGACCTTCAGGATGGTCGTACCCCAAGACGTGCAGCACTCCGTGAACCACTAGGCGGATCAGTTCTTCCTGCTCCGCCACTCGCAGCTGCTTGGCGGTTCGTCGCGCCACCGAGGGGCAGACATAAACGTCGCCCACGATCCGGCCAGGGTGAGGTAAGGCGAAGGCAATCACGTCGGTAGCGCAGTCCCGTCCAAACGTCCGCCGATTCAGGGCACGCATGCGTTGGCCGGAGAGAAAGGCCATGCTCATATCGGCAGCCCCAATCTGCTCTCCGTCCAGCACCGCAGCCACGGCGCTACGTACATCAGCCTCCGACACCCGCGCCCCGGATACGAACTCGACTCGGATATCACGTGTCTTCTGACGCATCCCAATCGGACGACAGGCCTCCGCTAGTCGTCGGGTAGTCGATCCTGTTATGGCGCACACCCTCGAACACACGCATGAACTCGTCGCGGATGATTGTCAATTGCGCCATGGTAAGAGGCGCCTGGTCCAGCTGACCTGCCTCTACCCGTTGACGAAACAGATGGTCTATGGCGTCCCTCATCTTCTGCTCTGACACATCGTCCAGGACCCGCACGGCAGCTTCAACGCTATCACCCAACATCACCACCGCGGTCTCGAGGGTCGTTGGCTTGGGACCTGGGTAGCGGAATTCACCGATGTTGATCTCTGCTGCGTCTTCGCGATTGCGGGCGCGATCCAAAAAGTAGGAGATCTCCATAGTACCGTGATGGGCCGGGATGAACGCCTTGATCGATTCGGGTAAGCGGTGCTCGTTAGCCAGTGTCAAGCCCTCACGCACGTGGTTCCTGATGATGGAGGCTGACACTTCCGGTTTCAGCTTGTCGTGCGGATTGACACCGGGCATCTGGTTCTCGACGAAGTACTGCGACTTCTTGAGCTTGCCGATGTCGTGGTAGTAACAGCCAACACGCGCCAACAGACCGTTCGCGCCGATAGCATTGCACGCCGCTTCACACAAGTTCGCTAGTGCAAGGCTGTGCGCGTATGTACCCGGGGTCTC